>CAYWVA010000496.1:0-2225 GCA_964461545.1 uncultured Rhizobiaceae bacterium
GTGTAAATGGGAAGACCCAGGAGAGCCCGGCGCTTGAGCCACAGGCTCGGGCGGTAGCGGTCCTCCCCGGTGATCGCCTGCAACGTCTGGAGGATAGCAACGACGCTGGCCAGCCCCAGGTCCTCGGCCAGTTCCAGCGGGCCTGAGGGATAATTGAGCCCGAGCCGCATGGCAATGTCGATCTCGGCCGGCTGGGCAATGCCGATCTGGGCCATCTCGGCGCCGAGATTGGCGATCATGGCGCGGATGCGCTGGGCAATGAAGCCGGGCGAGTCGCCGATCACCGTGGCGAGCCTGCCGGAGCGCGCAATGAGCGCGGCCACCCCATCGCGGCAGGTCGGATCGGCGCCGGGCGCGGTCATCAAGGTCACGCGGTGGGAGGTGTCGCAGGCGAGGTCGAGCGCCACCAGGCGGCGAAAATCATTGCCGGTGCGCACCGCAAAGCTGGTGCAGTCCTCGCCCAGCGGCGCTGCCAGGATCGGCGCCGCGCCGTCGTCGCGAACCACAAGCTCCGCCCCAAGCTCGCTCGCCAAGGCCCTCAAGCCGGGATCGGCGTCGGCCAGCACCAGCCGTTCGGCCGGAACCGCGTCGGTTACGTAATCAGGGCTCGGCGGCGACACCATGGCGCCTTTGTCGTCATAGCCATAGTGCCCCAGGCCGGACTTTCGCCCCAGTCGGCCGGCCTCGTAGAGCGCCCGGTGCGGAAACCACGTCTTGAGGCGCGGATCGTCGGAAAAACCGCGATAAATGGCCTCGGTGGCCGGAAAGTTCACATCGATCCCGGTCAGGTCCATGAGCTCGCACGGCCCCATGCGGAAGCCGCAGCAGTCGCGCATCACGGCATCGATCTGGGCCGGTGTCGCCACCTGCTCGTGCAGGATGCGCATGGCTTCGGTTGTATAGGCGCGCCCGCCGTGGTTGACGATGAAGCCCGGCGCATCGCGCGCCACCACGGGCGTGCGGTCCATCTGGATGGCAAGATCGATGAGCTCGCGCACCGTTTGGTCAGCCGTTTCGGGCCCGCGCACCACCTCGACCAGCCGCATGAGCGGGACAGGATTAAAGAAATGCATGCCGGCAATGCGCTGCCGCCGCCGGCAAGGCCTGGCGATGGCCGAAATCAGCAGCGAGGAGGTGTTGGAGGCCAGGATGCAGTCGTCGCTAACGATGCCTTCGAGCTCACAGAAGACTTTCTGCTTGAGGGCGAGATCCTCGAATACCGCCTCGATGACGACGCTGCAGACCGCAAAGTCCTTGAGGGCCTTGGCGACCTTGATCCGGCCCCGCATGTCGTGCACATCATCGGCGCTGAACCGTTTCTTCTCGACGGCGCGTTCGAGACGCTTGAAAACCTGCTCGACCCCGGCCTTGGCGACCCTCGGCTTGGCATCGTGCACCAAAACCGTGAGGCCGCCTTCGAGTGCCACCTGCGCGATACCCTGCCCCATTGCCCCCGCCCCGAGGACGCCTATGACGGCTCCCGCCTGCGCCATGTCGCCACTCCACCCTTTGTGCAGGCCAGCCTACAGGGGCTGACGGCGGATGCGCAACGCCTCGGCCAAAGTGCTAATGTCACGACGTGGCAATGGATGACGATCTCAAGGCGTGGCGCAAGGCCATGCGCCAACAGCTCATTGCGGCCCGCCTGGCGGTGTCGCCGGAGGAGCGGGCGCGGGCAGCCGAGGTCATTTCGGAGCGGCTCGCAGAGCTCGTCGAGCCTGGCCAGACCTTCAGCTTTTATTGGCCGATGAAGGGCGAGCTGGACTTTCGCCCGCTCGCCCGCCGCTTGCTGGCGCAAGGCACCAGCGTGGCGCTCCCGGTGGTCGTCGCAAAACTGCAGCCGATGGTGTTCAGGCCGTGGAGCCCCAAGGCGCCGATGAGGCGCGGCATCTGGAATATTCCCGAACCTGCCAGCGACGAGACGGTGGTGCCGGACGTCACGCTAGCGCCGGTGGTGGGATTCAGCGATGACGGCTACAGGCTGGGTTATGGCGGCGGCTATTTCGACCGCACCCTGGCCGCCCTGGCGCGGCGGCCCCTGACCATCGGCGTCGGCCTGGAAATTCAGCGCATCGAAACCATTCATCCCGAGGCCCACGACATCAGGCTCGACGCCATTATCACCGAGTGCGCGACGAGAGGAGAACTCCTGCGTCGCTGACAATCCGCAGCCGCAAACGCGCCACCGGCCCCGCCGGGAGGAGGCGGGGCCGGTGTCGAGCGGC
>CAYWVA010000497.1:0-2222 GCA_964461545.1 uncultured Rhizobiaceae bacterium
ACGCCTCTTCCGGCTGGGCCTCTGGGTGGGCGGGACACTGCTCGTCCTTCTGCTCTCGAGCTGGGCGTATCTCGCCTTCCGCGCCACCCAGGTGCCGGGGCTCAGAGCCGAGATCGCCACCCTCCGCGAGGCGAACACGCGCATCGATACGCTGCAACGCTCCCTGGTCGAGATGGAGCGGCGCTACCAGCAGGTGCAGCTCCTACTCGGCCTGGCCGATGCGCCGACAGTCGCGGCGTCTAGATCGGCACCGGCGGCCGAGACCGAGCCGAACAGCTGGCCGCTCCCCACCAGTGGGAGAATGCTGGGCGAGACCCCGGATGGTGCGGTGCTCATAGGCGTTCCACTCGGCACCGTGGTTCGTGCCGCCGGAGGTGGGACAATCGTCGAGGTGAAGAGTGATCTACGGCTGGGACAGGAGATCCGGATCCGGCACGCCGGCGGCTTCGAGTCGGTCTACCGCAACGTGACCGAAGCGCGAGTGAGCGGGGGCCAGCGAGTGGGATCGGGAGCGCCGATCGCACGAAGCGGCCCAAGCGGAGATGGAAACGCGTCCGAGCCACATCTGCAATTCGAGCTGCGGAAGGACGGCCGAGCGGTCGACCCGACCACGCTCATCAAATGAGGAAGTAGTGATGGCACTCTTCGGAAAGGACGACCCCGCTGCCGCTGCCGAGCCGCGGCGCTCGCCGGACAACCGCGGACAGGCCGGTGACGGCGCCCTCTCAATCATCGCCACAGGAATGCGCATCAAGGGAGACATCGATACCGACGGCGTGGTGAAGATCGAGGGACGCGTGGAAGGGACGGTTCGCGCGGGACGGCAGGTCCTGGTCGGCCGGCAGGGCGAGGTGCACGGCGACATCATCACCTCCGAAGCGGTGATCGGCGGCCGCGTGCAAGGGAAGCTGAACGCAAGCGAGCGCGTCGAGGTGCAGGGCACCTCCACCATCCTGGGCGACATCGAGACCAAAGCGATCAACGTAGTCGAGGGCGGGAAGATCAACGGCTCGGTGCGGATCAGCGACGGTACCCTCGCCAACGAGATCAAGCGCGACGGGAAAAGCCTGGTCACCCCGATCGGAGTCAAGGCAGTCAGCTGATACCGGCCTTCCGGGTAGTGTCTTGAGACACTACCCCTCCTCCGGGCCGCGCCGGTCAAATCTCTCCTGGCGACCGGTGCCGCGGAGCGTGTGTCACCCACGCACCCCCGTTGCCGTTGTCGCCATCCCGACGGCATATTGGCCCGACCGGCAGCTCGGCCCCGGGAGGAAATCATGGCATCGACCAGCCACACGACACGCGCGGGCCTGGTGGTAGGGCTCATAGCCTTCGCATCCGTCGCCCTTTTCTACGTCGTCTTCGATTTCCTCGCTGCCCGCGGAATGTTCTACACCATCAATCTTCTGGGCAGAACGGTGTTTCGCGGGCTCCGCGACCCCGCCGTCCTTCTGCACCCCGTGCAGCTCGACCTGACGGCAATCTTCTGGTACAACGCTCTGCACCTGGCGATCTCGCTGGCGATCGGGCTGATCGTGGTGCGGCTCGTCGATCATGCCGAGCGACACCCCTCGCAGGCGACAGTGGTGCTCGCGGTGATCGTGACCGGTTTCGTCGTGACGATCCTCACGGTAGGGATCCTGAGCAATCCCATCCGTCCCGTGCTGCCATGGTGGTCCATCGTGGTTGCCAATGCGCTCGCCGTACTGATGGCAGCGGCCTACCTTGTTCGGCAGCGCCCGGGTGTCTGGGGCCGGCTCGTGCCGTTCGCGCATTGAGTTCGGGTTCGCACAATCTTCGAGCTGCGACTCGGTCGCGGGCGCCTTGGATCCTGCGTCATGCGCCCAACGCCGATTGCGCCTCATCGAGTGCAGCGCGTCCAGTATATTACGACACTATTGAGTCATTATCGCGCCTGTGAGCTGCCACTTCCGCTATCTTATCCTGTTATTGTTCGCTGCCGCAGCCTTCTCGGCTTGCTACGGGGGCAATGACTGCAGGCTCGGCGACGGCGATTCCTTTCGAGTCGCGCTGCTTACCCCAGGGTCTGTCTCGGACCAGAGGAATCTGGGAGCGTACGCCGGCGGCGGCGCCGGAGGTCAGTGAAGTGCCGAGCGCTCGCGAAATCTCCGCCGACCTGGACACACTGCTGCGCACTGGCGAGATCGAGGACTATCCTAATGCGCTCAACGGCCTTCAGGTCGACTCCGATGCTGACATCG
>CAYWVA010000498.1:0-2219 GCA_964461545.1 uncultured Rhizobiaceae bacterium
GTGGCCGGACCGGCGCGCCGCGGGCCACGCCCTGGTGGTGGGCGCGCTCATGCATGGCGGCTATCTCGGCGGCGTCTTCTGGGCCATTGGCCTGGGCCTTCCGGCCGGTGTATCGGCGCTCATCGTCTCGCTGCAACCGCTGCTGACGGCGCTCCTTGCCGCGCCGTTCCTGGGCGAGCGCATCAGCCCACGCCATTGGCTGGGCCTCGGCATCGGCATTCTCGGCGTTGCCCTGGTCGTGGGCCCGAGGTTCACGTTCGGCGACCACGGCATCACGCCGCTGACGGTCGCCGCCTCGGGGCTCGCGACCTTGTCGATCACCGTTGGCTCTATTTACCAGAAGCGCCATATGACCGGGCTCGACCTTCGTTCCGGCAACGCGGTGCAATTCCTCGGCGCGACCGCGGTCGTGGGCCTTGCCGCGGTGGTGAGCGAGCGGTTCCACATTTCCTGGACGGGCGAGGTCATCTTTGCCATGGCGTGGCTCGTCCTGGTGCTGTCGATCGGCGCCATTACGCTGCTCTACTTGATGATCCGGCACGGCGAGGTGTCGCGCATCGCCGGGCTGTTCTATCTTGTACCGGCGGTCACCGCAGCGCTGGCCTGGGCACTGTTCGGAGATACATTGTCGCCCGTCCAGATGCTTGGCATGGTGGTGTCTGCGGCGGCCGTGATGCTGGTGACGCGACGGGGGTGACGGGCTGGCCGGAGGTCGTTTGGGCGGCGCACCGCACGCTGCTATAGTCCGTCTCATCGTTGAGAGGTACCCGAAAGATGAGCCTGGCAGAGAGCCTGGGAAACCGCCCGGCAGTGATCGACGGCCTGCTGGCCCGCATCGGCGAGGCCCACGCTGCGGTCGACGAGGTCTTTGCCATGGCCCGTGCCGCGGTCGGACGCGGCGACACCCGCAGCCGGCGAAGCCTCCCCGTAGCCATCGATGCCGAGCAGCACCGGCTGCACGCCCTTGCCTGGCTTGCCACCTATGCCGAGACCTTGCGAAGTCTCGCCGGCTATGCCGAGCGGCTGGAGGCCGGCGCAAGATTCGGCGAGACCGAGCAGCTTGTGGTCCAGATCGCGTTCGGCGAATATCTCTGTCACATCGTCGGCGGCATTCCGATGAACCAGCAGGAATTTGCCCGCCTCGCCGACTTCGGCCTCACCCACGACGACGCAGCGCCGCTCCGCCGCGACGGTGCGATGGTACTGATGCAGCACGGCAACTCACCCGCTGCCCGGGCCCGGCTGGTCGAAATCATGGGCTCGGCGCAAGCCTCGCTCACCGTCGGCGACTGCGGCCTCGACGATACGCTCGAGCAGATGCGCACCGAGATGCGCCGCTTCGTCAACGACAAGGTGGCGCCGTTCGCGCACGGCTGGCATCTCAAGAACCAATACGTGCCCCTCGAGGTGGTCGAAGACCTGGCTTCGCTCGGCGTGTTCGGGCTCACCTTGCCCGAGGACTATGGCGGCCTCGGCCTTGGCAAGGAGGCGATGTGCGTCGTCTCGGAAGAGTTGTCGCGCGGTTACATCGCCGTCGGCTCGCTCGGCACCCGCTCAGAGATTGCCGCCGAGCTCATCTTGCATGGCGGCACCCATGAGCAGAAGCAATATTGGCTGCCGCGGCTGGCGTCCGGTGAGGTGCTGCCGACTGCAGTCTTCACTGAGCCCAACACCGGCTCCGACCTTGCCTCGCTCGCCACTCGTGCGGTGCGCGATGGCGATGTCTGGAAGGTCACCGGCAACAAGACCTGGATCACCCATCCGGTGCGGGCCGACCTCATGACGATGCTGGTGCGGACCGATCCGGACGAGCGCGGCTACCGCGGGTTGTCCATGCTGCTGGCGCCAAAGCCGCGCGGCAGCGACGCCGACCCGTTCCCGGCTGAGGGGATGTCGGGCTCCGAAATCGAGGTCCTGGGCTACCGTGGCATGAAGGAGTACGAGATCCGCTTTGAGGCCTTCGAGGTGCCGGCCGACGGGCTGCTCGGCGGCGTCGAAGGGCAAGGCTTCAAGCAGCTCATGCAGACATTCGAGGCCGCCCGCATCCAGACCGCTGGGCGCGCCGTAGGCGTCGCCCAGAACGCGCTTGAGCTCGGGCTCGCCTATGCCCAGCAGCGCCGGCAGTTCGGCAAGCCGATCATCGCTTTTCCTCGCATCGCCGACAAGCTGGCGCTGATGGCGGCGGAGATCATGGCGGCGCGCCAGCTCGTCTATCATGC
>CAYWVA010000499.1:0-2219 GCA_964461545.1 uncultured Rhizobiaceae bacterium
TGGCGACCCAGATGCTCGAATCGATGATCGAGCAGCCGGTGCCGACCCGCGCCGAAGTGTCCGACGTGGCAACAGCGGTATTTGAGGGGGCCGACGCGGTGATGCTGTCGGCAGAATCGGCTTCTGGCGCCTGGCCTGACGAAGCGGTGAAGACCATGCATCGCATCGCCCATGCGGTGGAGCACGACCCGCTGTATCGCGGCGTCATCGATGCCCAGCGCACCGAGCCCGAGCCGACCACCCCGGACGCCATCATGAACGCGGCGCGCAATATTGCCGAGACCCTGCAGGTGGCGGCGATCGTGTGCTACACCGGGTCCGGTTCGACCGGATTGCGCGCCGCTCGTGAGCGTCCCGCAGTGCCGATTGTGGCGCTCACCCCGCAGGTCGAGACGAGTCGCCGGCTGGCGCTCGCCTGGGGGCTTCACTGCGTGCTCACCGACGACGCCAAGGACCTCGACGACATGGTGTTCCGGGCCTGCCGAATTGCCCTTGACGAGGGCTTCGCCAAGGTCGGGGAGCGTATCGTCATCACCGCCGGCGTGCCGCTGGGAACCCCCGGCAAGACCAACATGCTGCGCATCGCGACGATCCGGGAAAGCTATGACTTTGAGGTGTGAGGCAGCCGCGGTCAGATATCCTGCTCGACCTCAAGTTCGAGGCTCTTGAGCGCCCGGCGCGCCGCCGCCAGGTAAGGATGGATGGCCAGAGCCCGGCGGAACGCCTGCAGGGCGGCGCGCGGGTTGCCCATTTCCCGGTGCAGCACGCCAAGCCCGGCCAGCGCGGCGAAGTGCCTCGGCTCAAGCTCAAGCACCTTTTCGGCGTCGGCGAGCGACTTTTCGAACTGGCGGTCAAGATAGTACGCCGTAGCGCGCCGGTTCCAGGCTTCGGGAAACTCCGGCTCAAGCTCGATGGCCGCGGAAAGAATCGAGATGGCGATGCGGTGCTGCTTGTCCGCCATGGCCTTTTCCGCCTGCTGCACCAGCAGATCGACGGTGGGGCTGCCGGAGCGCATCCAGGCCCTCCAAACCGCCTGCTCGGTGGCTTTGGCCGAGGCCTCGTTTTCGGACTGGCGAAGCTGGCCCAGGAGGCGGTCGAGCAATTCGGCCGGTGCCTGGTTGTCGGCGGTCGGCAATTTCCGCAGATCGGTCGTCGGCGACGTCTGGGCGAGCGCCGGTGGGCCGGCCAGCAAAAGGGCCAGGGTGGCGAGCAGCACAAGGCGAGCCGTCAAGACCATCGCTCAGCCAGTCTATAACAACGCAAAGGGCACGGAAACGCAAAAAGGCCGCGGGGGGCGCTTGCCGACCGCGGCGCTACACCACCCGTCAACCAGCGACCGTCAGCCCTGGCGGGCCTTGAAGCGCCGAATGAGCTTGTTGATCACGTAGAGCCGGCCATGGCGACGGACCAGGCGGTTTGCCCGGTGCCGGCCGACCAGAGATTTCAGCGAGTTGCGGACCTTCATCGGATTGATTCCATCACAAGAGGGCGTCGGCGGCGGACCATAGAGGAGCCGGGCGGGAAAATCAACGCAGGGGGACCCCCAAGGGGAGGGGAGCAGCAACCCCAGCCCCGGTGCCTCAGCCCTTCGCCTGCGCGATCAGGTCCACGAAGCGCTTGAACAGATAATGGCTGTCCTGCGGGCCGGGCGACGCCTCGGGGTGGTACTGCACCGAAAACACCGGCCGGCCGTCCAGTGCGATACCGCAGTTGGAGCCGTCGAACAGCGACACGTGGGTCTGCCTCACGCCCTCGGGCAACGTGTCGCCGTCCACCGTGAAGCCGTGGTTCATCGACGTGATCTCGACCTTGCCGGTGGTGACGTCCCTGACCGGGTGGTTGGCGCCGTGATGGCCCTGGTGCATCTTGCGCGTCGTGGCTCCGAGCGCCAGCCCCAGCATCTGGTGACCGAGGCAGATGCCGAACACTGGCTTGCCGGACGCGACCAGCTTGCGGATCTCGGGCACCGCGTATTGCCCAGTTGCCGCCGGGTCGCCGGGCCCGTTCGACAGGAAGATGCCGTCGGGCCGCAAGTCTAAAATGTCCTCCGCGGTGGTGCGCGCCGGCACCACCGTCACCCGGCAGCCGTGGCTGGCGAGACAGCGCAGGATATTGCGCTTGAGGCCGTAGTCGACGGCCACCACGTGGTGTTGCGGATTTTCGAGACGGCCGTAGCCCTCGGTCCTGCTCCAGGTCGTCTCGTCCCAGTCGTAGCGCTG
>CAYWVA010000500.1:0-2200 GCA_964461545.1 uncultured Rhizobiaceae bacterium
TGGACGATGTCGAGCGGCTTGAGGTCTCGGCGCAGGTCGCTGCGCAGGCGGATTGGCGTGGTATCGGGCGGCAGCGGCACGACGCCGAAGTCGTCGATGCGCACCAACTTGCGCCGTCGCAGGTCGAGGACCGGGTGAAGGTTGGCGACGGGGCGGGCGTATGGATTGTCCTGCGCCGCATTGCTGACCCAGCAGTGGCAGTAAGCGATCCGCTCGCCAACTTCCTCCGGCACCGCGAAATGGCCCGCCGCCCACGGCTCGACCAGGACAGTGCTCATGTCCGTAATGCCGCGCCTGGCGCAGGCTGCGACGAATGCCGGATCGGCCTTGACCACTTCACCGCCCATGGCGAACTCGTCGGCGACGATGCGCGCCTGGGCGCCCACCACATGGTGCCAGCGCACAAGCGTTTTGGTCGCCAGATTGACCACTCCGTCGAACGTCCTGCCGGTCTCGGGATCATAGCAGCACACGAACACCTGGCGGTCGCTGGCCGCATCGCCGTCAAGCGACGCTTTGTCCGGTTCGTGGAGTCCGATGGTTTCAAACCAGGCCGACGCACCGAGATTACCGGACTGGCGCACGATATGGGCGGCGAGCTCGATCTCGTGGGGATCGAGCGGGTCGAGCGGATGGCGCGGCATGGCTTTTCCTCGGGGGTCCGAAAGGGAGGAGACACGCCGGGTATACACGCAAGCGGCCGGTGTAGCCCACCCCTTCGTGGCCTACGCCAGCAACCTGCAAGATCATCACGTGCTTGGACGGCTATCGCTTGGCGGTGGTGCCCTGCGATTCGCGGGACAGGAACTGATGTGTCACCGCACTCAGGTGCTCGTCGAGCCAAGCTGCCATGGCTTCCTCCTCGCGGAGGTTTTCCTCGCACACCCGCTGGGTCTCGGTATCGCCCGCCGCCTCGGCGGTGGCGATGAGCATCTTGTACGAGGCGATCTCCATGTGCTCGAAGGTGTAGCTGGCGAGCGAGCCCTTCATCACCTCATCGCCCGCGAACAGGCCGCTCATACCCTGAACCAGGCCCATCAACGTGCCCATGGTGTCCTTGACCACGGAGGTGCCGCCATTGAGCTGGTCGATCCGGGTCTCGAGGCGCTGCGCCTGCCGGCGGGTCTCCTCGAGATGGCGCTCGAGCCGGGCCTTCAGCTCAGGGTAGTTCTCTATGCGCCGCGTTTCGGCTTCGAGTATGCGTTCTGCCTGCTTTTCCATGGCATGGGCATCGCGCATCCATTGTAGCAGCCGTTCATTCGCCGTCATCAAAGCCTCCGTTGCCAATCTGCACTGGGGGCTAAAACGCGATAATCGACCGGGCAGTTCCTAATGCCGCCCCGGCAGTCACTCGTCACGCAGCACGATGGGCTCGCCATGCGGGGTGGCCCGCGCTGCACGGTCCCAGGCTTCGCGACGGGCAAGGCGCTCGGCGTGCTGGGTCAATCCCTTGCGGTCGACGAGCTTTTCCAGTGCGGCCAACCAGCGCTCGTAGTAATGCTCGGACGGATCGGCAGGACCGGCCGCGGCAATCTCGGCGGCAAGCGCCTCGGCCCATTCCGGCCAAGAAAAGACACCCGCTTCGCACAGCGTGACGGCGAGCGCGAAGGCATGCGCCTGCCACGGCTCATGAAAGGTCGGGCCGTCGATATCGCGCGACACGCCCGGCAGCGCCGCGGCGTCCTCAGGCCGCCTCAAGATAGGGCTCCCATAGGTCGGCCTGAACGGCGTCGCCCGGCGCGCGATCCTCGCCCCACAGCTCGCGCGCCGCGAAGCGCACGGTATAAAGCCATTGCGGGTCATCGCCATACCCATGCGCATGGCTGTCTGGGAAGACGTGGGCACCGTGCACCGCCACGATCTCTCCCTGGCGGCCGCGCAGGTAGCGGGGCAGGCGGGTGTGACCCGACGGGTGCATGTTGCGCGCCCGCACCGTCTGGCCTACCCGAAAGCTCGCCGGGGCCTGGGGTTCGCGGGTGCTCGGACCACCCGCCGCCATGACCCGCTCCACGTCACTCGCCGCGAGCACCCGCTTCACCGGCACGGGCGGCGCGACTTGACGCCCTGTCTCGATTTCCATCGGAGTGACCAGTTCGGCCTCGGCCAAAAGCCTGACCAGTCCCTCGAGCCAGATCTGATAGTAAGTCGAAGCCAAGTACCGCGCCGGATGCAGGCTCTCGCGAGCATGGCGCGATTGATC
>CAYWVA010000501.1:0-2198 GCA_964461545.1 uncultured Rhizobiaceae bacterium
TGCAGCATCTTGTCGGTGACGTGGGCCACGTTCTTGGCCGCGGCGAACTTGACCTGCCACATCCAGTGCAGATAGGCCGAGCGCGGAATCACGTCCGGGTCGGTATGGATCGACCAGTCGCAGTCGTTGGTGGCCTTGTCCATCGCCTGGGCCAGCATGAAGTCGAAGGCGCGCGAGGCATTGGTATCGATGATGGCCTCGCCGACATAGTCCTGGATGGTCGGATAGTCGCACACCCGCATGCCGACGTCCTTGTGGGTCTTGCTCGTGGTGTGGCGCTTGGCGATATCGACAAGCGCCATCGAGATGCCGTTCCAGCAGGCCGACGAACACAGCAAGAAGAACGGGTCGACGCATTCGTCGTTGGACTTCGCGCCATCGCCGATCGGGCCGACCAGACGGTCCTTCGGCACCACCAGATCGGTCTCGATGGGTCCCGACTGGTTGCCGCGCAAGCCCAGCCCGTCCCAGCTCGCCGGGTCGGCCTTGACCTCGTCGCCCAGGATGAGGAAGCACGACAAGTTGGAATAGTCGCCGCCGAAGTTGGGGCTCGTGGTCTGGACGATGTACCAGTCGGCAAAGCCGCCTGAGGTCGTCCACGACGCCTTCTTCTTCACGTGCCAGCCGTCCTCGGTCTCGGTCGCCGATGAGGCCATGGGATACCAGAAATGCGATCCGGTCTCTGGATCGGAATAGGACAGCGTGCCGATCAAACAGTCGCTGTCGATGCGGCGGAAGATGTCCTGGATCGGCTTGGACTGGTGATAGCGGAAGGCGGCGGCGGCCACGGCGCCCAGATGCATGGTGTAGCACATGGCGGTCGATGGGCAGCCATAGCGGGCAATGGTCTCCACCGCCATGGCGGCGGCGACATGGTTCTCACCCAGACCGCCGAGTTCCTTGGGCACGATCAGGCCGAGAAAGCCATGCTTGGCCAGAAGCTCGAAGTTCTTGCGCGGGAACAGCAGCTTCTTGTCGCTCTCCACGGCATTGGCGCGCATTTCGCTCTCGCACAAGGAGATGAGCGTGTGCTGCAGGGCCTTCTGCTTGTCGCTCAGAACCCATTGCGGATCCCACTCGTAGCCCAAGCCCCAGAATTCCTCGTTACCCCATTTCTTCATCATGAGCTTCCCTGCTGGTGTGTGAATTTCAGCCCGTGCAAGCCCGGGCTTTGCGGCTTGCGCATACCAATATGAGCCTTTATTAGGCCAATTCGGGACCAATTTGTCAAAGTGAAAACCGACCCCGACGCGGCAGCTTCCATGCTAGCACAGCCCGGGCCGGCAGCGCACGCTCCCGATGGAGGCGCCGCAGCCCCAGAAGTTTCAAGCCAGAAGCCATGAAACGGATCAGCGACGACGAACTCAAGGGCCAGTTCCTCGCCTGGCAGTGCCGCATCCGGCAGATGGCGATGCGACAACATGGCGGCCGACCCATGCCGGGCATGCGGCCGCGCGTCCTCAGCGCGGCGGGCGAGGTCATCATGCCGGCCATGACCGTCCTCATCATCCCCGTCGAGCCGCACCGGAGCACGGCGTTCCTGCGCTTTCAGGTGCAAAAGTCCGCCGACCCCCGCAAGGTTTATGAAAGCGCTCTGAGTTACCTGCAAAGCGAGCACTTCCAGGTGGCCGGCGATTTCTCCGATGAGATGACGGCCCTGTTTGCGCCTGGCTCAAGCGTGGCAACGGGGCTCCTCAACGCCCGGCAATGCCTGCTCGAGTTCCAGCAGTATGCCCAAAGCTGGCGGATGTCGTGCATGGTGCGGCGGTTGCCGGTGCGCTCAGCCGCCCGCCAGGCGACGCTGTGGCACAACCGCGTCTTCAACCGCGACATTCCCGGCGACGTCACCGTGCTCGGCTTCAAGCCCGACTGGCGCTCCGCCTCGCCAAGCCATGTGCCGCCGGATGGTCATTGATCGCCGATCTGCCGTCAGCCCCGGAGCTTGACAAGGGGGCCCAGGGGTCGCAAGCACTCAAGCCTGATGCCTTGCATTGCCGGGGCAGGGCGGGGCAATGACGGAAGATGGGTCATCCTGGGACCTGGTGACAGCTGATGGCGCTCGATCGAGCAGAGTTTCGCAACTGCCTGGGCTCATTTGCCACCGGTGTCACCGTCATCACGGCGATGGGGCCGCGCGGCGAACCGGTCGGCAACACGGCCAACTCGTTCAATTCGGTGTCGCTCGAGCCGCCGCTCAT
>CAYWVA010000502.1:0-2193 GCA_964461545.1 uncultured Rhizobiaceae bacterium
CAGAGGCTTGACTTCGAAGGTCTGAACGATGTCGTCGCCGGCATTCAGCACCGCGTCAAGGCGCGGGTCCGGCTCGCTGCCGAAGTGGCTCATATCGCAATCTAGACTTTTCTTGTTTGCTCGAGCCGGTTTTGCGTCCACCAGCTCATGATGCGCCCAGACACCAGGCCAGGATTCCCTTCTGGATATGGAGCCTGTTCTCGGCTTCGTCAAACACCACCGACTGCGGCCCGTCGATGACCTCATCGGTGACTTCCTCGCCGCGATGGGCCGGAAGGCAATGCATGAAGAGCGCGTCCGGCTTGGCTGCGGCCATCAATTCCCCGTTCACCTGATAGGGGCGCAGAAGATTGTGCCGGGTGCCGGCCTCTTCGTGGCTCATCGACACCCAGGTGTCGGTGACGACGCAATCGGCCCCGCGCACCGCCTCAACCGGATCCTCGGTGATGATCAGGCGGGCGTCTTCGCGCTTGGCCCAGGCGACCACTTCGGGCCGCGGCTGCAAGGCTTGCGGGCTCGCAACCCTGAGCTCGAAGCCAAAGCGGGCAGCGGCTTGGACCCAGGAATTGGTGACGTTGAAGGAATCGCCACTCCACGCCACCACCTGGCGGGAGAGGTCGCCGCGATGTTCCGCAAGCGTCATCAGATCCGCCATGACCTGACATGGATGGGAAAAATCGGTGAGGCCGTTGATCACCGGAACCGTGGCGTGGCGGGCCAGATCCAGCAGCTTGTCGTGGCCGAATGTGCGGATCATGACGGCGTCAACATAGCGCGACAGCACCCGCGCCGTATCGGCGATGGTTTCGCCGCGCCCAAGCTGCATCTCCGCTGCCGACAGCGAGATCGCCGTACCGCCCAACTGGTGCATGGCCACGTCGAACGACACGCGGGTACGCGTCGAGGGCTTTTCGAAGATCAGCGCCAGCATGCGCCCGGCGAGCGGCGGGCCGGGCTCGACGGCACCGCGCGGCAGGTCCTTGCGGCCGCCCTTCATGGCCTGGCTTGCCGACAGGATGCCCTGCAACGTGGTGCGATCGAGGTCGCCGATATCCAGGAAATGCTTGGGTCCGCTGCCCATCATCGGCTCTTTTCAGTGCACCGCTGCAGCAGCCTTGGCGGGTGCAAGCGCCGCACAAGCTCTGTCAAACCGCCTGACGGCCTCGCTGATCTCGGCATCGGAGACGATGAGCGGCGGCAGCAGCCTGACCACGTTTTCACCGGCGCCGATGGTGAGCAAGCGCTCGTTCTGGCAGGCGCCCACCACATCGCTGTTCGGCACCCGACACTTAAGGCCCCTCATCAGCCCGGCACCGCGCACCTCCTCCACCACGTCGGGATGCCTGGCCTTGAGGCCATCGAGTTCCCGCTCCAGATGCTGACCCGCCGCCTGCACCCGGTCGAGGAATCCTGCCTCCAGGACGACATCGAGCACCGCATTGCCGACCGCCATGGCGAGCGGATTGCCGCCAAAGGTCGAGCCGTGACTGCCGGCCGTCATGCCGGCAGCGGCCTGCTCGGTGGCAAGACACGCCCCCATCGGAAAACCACCGCCGATACCCTTGGCGATTGCCATGATATCGGGGCGGATGCCGGCCCATTCATGGGCAAACAGACGCCCGGTGCGGCCCATTCCGCACTGAACTTCGTCGAGCACAAGCAATATGCCGCGCTCCTCGCACAGCCTACGCAAGGCTTGTAAGTGCGGCACCGACAGCGGCCGGATGCCGCCCTCGCCCTGGATCGGCTCCAGGAGGACGCCCGCCGTCCCAGGGCCGATGGCGTTGGCCACGGCCTCCACATCGCCGAAGGCAACCTGATCGAAGCCATCGACCTTGGGGCCGAAGCCGTCAAGATACTTTTCCTGCCCGCCGGCGGCAATGGTGGCAAGGGTGCGGCCGTGGAACGCGCCTTCGAATGTGATCAAACGGAAACGCTCCGGCGCACCTCTGGCTGCGTGGTACTTGCGCACCATCTTGATGGCACACTCAAGGGCCTCAGCACCCGAATTGGTGAAGAACACCGTATCGGCGAAGGTTGCATCGACGAGTCGCTTGGCCAGCCGTTCGCCCTCGGGAATGCGATAGAGGTTGGAGGTGTGCCACAGCTTCTCTGCCTGATGGGCCAGGGCCGCCACCAGATGGGGATGGGCGTGGCCGAGGATCGACACGGCAATGCCGCCGCCGAAGTCGA
>CAYWVA010000503.1:0-2176 GCA_964461545.1 uncultured Rhizobiaceae bacterium
CGTCGCCTGGGGCTCGTCGCGGTCCAAGCGGCTCAGTCAACTGGTGAAGAGCGAGCCGCAAGTGCTCTACCATCGCGGACACATGATCGAGGCCGCATTGCGCCGAGAGCGCGTCGCGCACGAAGAGATCACGGCTGCGGCGCGCAGCAGCGGCTATGCCGACCTCTCGGAAGTCGAAACGGTGGTCCTGGAAACCGATGGGACATTCAGCGTCATCGGCCGGCGCAGCCCGTGAGGCCAGTTGCAGCCGCTAAGAAGCCCCGCGGCAGCTCAGACGATGGCGCCCTGCCGACGCAATTCCTCGCGCACCCGTTCGGCCGGCACGGAACGACTGTCGCACCGCCCTCGCACCGCCAGTGCTGTGCATACGCCTGCGGCCTGGCCGGTCGCCATCGCGGTGGGGGTTACCCGGTAGCTGCTGTGGGCTTCATGGGTACCACTGATGCAGCGGCCCGCCACAAGGATGTTCTCCAGGCCCAGCGGAATGAGGCAGCGCAGTGGAATCTCATACCACTCTCCAGCCGGCAGGCGGCGCAGGACCGTCCCCTTACCGGCCGGGTTATGGATGTCGACGGGGTAACTGGCGCGGGCAATGGCGTCCTCGAACTTGCGGCCATGCAGCACGTCCTCGCCGGTCAGCGTGTACTCCCCGACGATCCTGCGTGTTTCGCGCACCCCGATGTGGGTACCGCTCTGAATCACATAGGCGTCGCGAAAGCCGGGCACGTATTTCTTCAGGAATGCGATGATCTGCTGCATCTGCCGGCGTGCCTCGATCTCTGCCCGCGACAGATCGAAGGGATCGATGCCGAGAATCTCGGTGACCCTGGTGCAGTTCACCGACAGCTCCCTGGGATGGGGCGTGGCAAAGAACAAGATGTCTTCGCGCGGCAGGTTAAGGTCGCCCGCTTCGGTGGCCTCGGCGATGAGCTGCCAAAGCCCGTGCACCCCCCTCCACTGGTCCGGGTGGTCGCGCACGAACCGGGCGAACGGCTCGCGCTCGAATTCGCCGATACGAAACATGAGCGTCACGGGCTGCACCAGTTGATCGCCGGGCCGGCCAATCTCGACCTTGGCCCCGGCCTTTGCGGCGATGTCGCCGTCCCCTGAGGCATCGACGATGGCTTTCGCCTGAATGACGTAAGGGCCGGACTTGCTTTCGAACACCACGCCGCCCGGCCGGCCGTGCTCCTGCCAGATGTCGTTGGCAAATGCGTGCAGAAGGATCCTCACCCCCGCCTGGTCAAGCGTCTGATGGGCGACGACCTTGTAAATTTCCGGATCGAACGGGACCGTGTAGCCGGTCTCCAAGGTGGGGGCCAGCGCGCCGCCTGCGGCGAGCAGATTGTCGAGAAATACGCTGAGGGCGCCGGCCACCAAGGCATCACCGACGCCATGATCCTGCGGCAGCAGCCGCAGAGTATCGGTGTCGACGGCCGGCTTGGCCTGGGTGTGCCAGGACATCAGAGGATTGACCAGCGCCACGGTGGGATTGCCGCCGAGGAATCCGAAGCGTTCAGCCACCATGACGTCGCAGCCCGCCCAGGCGGCACCAAGGGCAGCGCCCATGCCGGCGGGTCCGCTGCCGACCACCAGAACATCACAGGTCGCGGCCACCTTTGCCGTCCGACCCGGCAGCCGGACGGTCTCAGGCTCAAAACGTGATACGGGGACTGGCAAGATCTTCTCCCGATTGCTCCGGGGCTGGATCAGGGCCAGGGCCGACGCCGATCACCGCCAGCGCCAGCGGCGCGGTGCGCCGGGCGAGTTGCTGCAGCGCCGGCAAGCGCTCCGCCACGACCTGCCTCTGGCCATCGCGATTGTCCCACAGGCGGTCGAGGCTGGCGAGCAGGACCCCGACATGGGCCTCGTCGGTCCTGATCCATTCGCTGACCCCGAGGCTAGTCAGCAGGTCGCCGACCTTTGACGCATAGGGGAGCGCCATCATCGTTGTTCCGGTGACGGCGGCAAAGATCAGGAAATGCAGTCGCATACCGATCGCCAGCTCGCAGCGTCCGACCAGCCCCATGATCTGGCGCGGGTGGTAGTCATGGCGCAGCACAAATGCGCTTTCGGCCCGGCTCATCAGCGCCAGCACAGCGTGGCTTTCGCGCCGGTCCGCCCGCTCCATGGGAACGAACACGATTGTCGCTCCGTAGCGTTCCATGCAGTAGTC
>CAYWVA010000504.1:0-2176 GCA_964461545.1 uncultured Rhizobiaceae bacterium
CGCCCGTCCTGAGGCGAGCTCGCTGAAGGGTCGCCTTCTTGTCCTGAGGCGAGCCGGGTCATGACAGAAAAAAAGGGCCCGGCAGTTCTGCCGGGCCCGGGTATCGGCTTTGCCGCCAGGCGCTACTCCGCAGCGGGGAGCGCTTCACTGCCCGCCTTGGACTTCTCCTCCAGGATGAGCCGGTCGCGCTTGTCGGCGATCTGCTTGAACCGGGACAGCGTGCCGCCGGTTCCAGCCGGAATGAGTCGGCCGACGATGACGTTCTCCTTGAGCCCGTCGAGGTTGTCGACCTTGCCGCTCACCGCCGCCTCGGTCAGCACTCGCGTGGTCTCCTGGAACGATGCCGCCGAAATGAACGAGCGGGTCTGCAGGCTCGCCTTGGTGATGCCGAGGAGCACCGGCACCGCAGTCGCCGGCTGGCGGCCTTCGGCAACGAGCTTCTCGTTGACTTCGTCGAACTCGATGCGATCCACCTGTTCGCCCGGCAGCAGCGTCGAATCCCCGGTTGCGGTGACCTCGACCTTCTGCAGCATCTGGCGCACGATCACCTCGATATGCTTGTCGTTGATCGACACGCCCTGCAGCCGGTAGACCTCCTGGATCTCGTTGACGAGGTAGTAGGCCAGCTCTTCCACGCCCTTGATCGCCAGGATGTCGTGCGGCGCGGGATGGCCGTCGAGGATGAAATCACCCTTCTCGACACGGTCGCCCTCCTGCACGGCGAGGTGCTTGCCCTTGGGGATCAGGTACTCCAGCGGCTCCAGCGACTCGTCATCCGGTATGATGCGGATGCGCCGCTTGTTCTTGTAGTCGCGGCCGAACTCGACGCGCCCCGAGATCTCGGCGATGATGGCGTGGTCCTTGGGCCGGCGGGCCTCGAACAGCTCGGCAACCCGCGGCAGACCGCCGGTGATGTCGCGCGTCTTGGCGCTTTCCAGCGGAATCCGGGCGAGCACGTCACCGGCCTTGACCTTGGCGCCGGGCTCCACCGACAGGATGGCATCGACCGACAACAGGTATCGCGCCTCGCCGCCGCGCTTGAGCTTGATGGGCTTGCCGGACTTGTCACGCACCACGATCGCCGGCCTGAGCTCGGCACCGCGCGGACTCGATCGCCAGTCGATGACGACGCGATTGGTGATGCCGGTCGACTCTTCGGTCACCTCGCTCACCGACATGCCGTCCACCACGTCCTCGAATTCGACGATGCCGTCGGCCTCGGTCAGGACCGGGCGAGTATAGGGATCCCACTCCGCCAACCGCGTGCCGCGCTTCACCGTATCGCCGTCGTCGACCAGAAGGCGCGCGCCGTGGGTCATCTTGTGGACGGCGCGCTCAATGCCCTGGGCATCCTCCAGCACCAGCACCACGTTGCGGCCCATGACGATCAGCTTGCCCGAGGTGTCGCGCGCCGCGTTGCGGTTCCTGAGCCGCACCGTGCCGTCGTGGTTGGCCTCGATGTAGGACTCATCCAAGACCTGCGCGGTGCCGCCGATATGGAAGGTGCGCATGGTCAGCTGGGTGCCGGGCTCGCCGATCGACTGGGCCGCGATGACCCCCACCGCCTCGCCCATGTTGACCGGCGTGCCGCGGGCAAGATCGCGTCCGTAGCACTTGCCGCACACCCCGAACTTGGTCTTGCAGGTGAGCACCGAGCGTATCCGCATCTCCTGGATGCCTGCCGCTTCGATGCGCTCGGCATGCTCCTCCAGCACCTCCTCGTTACGGGCGATGATCAGCTCGCCGGTGACCGGATCGACCACGTCGTCGGCCGTGGTGCGGCCCAGAACCCGGTGAGACAGAGCCGCCACGACCTCGCCCGCCTCGGTCACGGCGCGGGTGGTCAGCGCATCCTGGCTGCCGCAGTCCTCCTCGGTGATGATGGAATCCTGCGCCACGTCAACCAGACGCCGCGTCAGATAGCCGGAATTGGCGGTCTTGAGTGCGGTATCCGCCAGACCTTTGCGCGCCCCGTGGGTCGAGTTGAAGTACTCGAGCACCGTCAGGCCCTCCTTGAAGTTGGAGATGATCGGCGTCTCGATTATCTCGCCGGAGGGCTTTGCCATCAGGCCGCGCATGCCGGCAAGCTGCTTCATCTGGGCCGGAGAGCCGCGCGCGCCTGAGTGGCCCATCATGTAGATCGAGTTGATGGGCTTTTCCCGGCCGGTCTCTTCGT
>CAYWVA010000505.1:0-2172 GCA_964461545.1 uncultured Rhizobiaceae bacterium
GACGACCTGATGAACGCCTTCGGCTATCGGGTGTCGCCGCAGGAGGTGGAGAACGTCTTGCTTGGGCATCCGGCGGTCGCCGAGGCAGGGGTGGCCGAGGTCCAGGTGGCTGAGGATGTGTCGGTGATAGCAGCCTTCGTGGTGGCGGCCAGTGGCTGTGAGTGCGATGTAGCGGCGATCCTGGCCCATGCCGAACAGCATCTCGCCCGTTACAAGCTGCCGCGCGAGATCTGCATCGTCGAGTCGTTGCCGCGCGGCCCCAACGGCAAGTTGCTGCGCCGGGAGCTTCATAAGATGAGGCAAGTCACGTCATGACCGGGTCAGTGACCATCGATGTCGTTTCCGACGTGATGTGCCCGTGGTGCTACATCGGCAAGCGTCGGCTCGAGAAGGCGGCCGGCGCACGGCCAGACACCGCGCTCGAGGTGCGCTGGCGGCCGTTCCAACTTGACCCCACCATCCCCAAAGAGGGCATGGACCGACGGCTCTACCTTGAGCGCAAGTTCGGCAGCCCGGAGGCGGTGGAGCTCACCTATGCCCCGGTGCGCGCCGCCGGCGAGGCAGAAGCGATACCGTTTGCCTTCGAGCGCATCCGGCGCTCGCCCAACACCATCAACGCCCACCGCCTGATCCGCTGGGCCGGCCAAGCCGGGCTGCAGGACGAGATGGTGGAGCGTCTGTTCCAACTCTATTTCATCGAAGGCGGCGATCTCACCGACACGGCGGTGCTCGCCCAGGCAGCCGCCGATGTCGGGCTGGATCGGCCCATGGTCGAACGGCTGCTGGCCGGAGACACCGACGCTGGCGAGGTCCGCGAGGAGATCGAGGCGGCGCAGCGCATGGGAATTACCGGCGTGCCGACGTTCATCGTCGGCGGTCGCTATGCGGTGGTCGGGGCGCAGGCGCCGGAGGTTTTGTCCGGCGCCATCGCCAAGGCCGAGTCAGAGGGCCGGGTCGCGACTTAGGCTATCCCGCCGCCTCGGGTTGGGCGTCGGCGCGGGCAAAGGTGATGGTCACCCGGGTGCCTTTTTCGGGGGCCGACTTGATGTCCAAGCTTGCCTTGGCGTTCTCCAACAGGGACTGGACGATCAGCGAACTGAGCTTGCCACGCCTGGGCCATTCAACGCCGTCGGGAAGACCGACGCCGTCGTCGGCCACGACGACGCGGCAGCCCTTGTTGTCGGTCAGGCAGTGCAGGGTGATCCGGCCGCCGTCGCGACCGTCGAAAGCATGCTTCAGCGCATTCATCAGCAACTCGTTGACCACCAGCCCAGCCGGCAGGGCGACGTTCACCGACACCAGATAGACGTCGGTCTTGAGGTCGAGCCGGATGCCCTCGACGGCATGGGAGCGCATGACGGCCGAGGCAATCTGACTGAGGTAACCTCCGAGGTCGACCTGCTGGCTGGTCTCCTCCTCCGACAAGGACGCGTAGAGCAGCTGCAGAGCCTCGATACGGCCGGCGAGCCGGTCAAACGGGACGGTCTCCGAGCCGGGGGGCAAGTTGCGAATCTCGAGACGAATCAACGCCGTGATCATCTGCAAGTTATTCTTGACCCGGTGCTGAATCTCCCGCAGCTGAACGTCCTTGGCCCGCAGCTGCTGCTCCAGGTCTTCATATCGGGCCTGCCGCGGGCTGCGGACATTCACCAGCGCGGCAAATCTGAAAATCGGCTTGCCGTCATCATCCTGGATAATGTTGGAATAGGCATCGACGACCGCCGGTTCGCCGTCACTGCCTTCCATCCGGAAGACGCCGACATAATCGGTCCCTTCCAAAATGGCCGAGCCGAGATGGCGATCAGCCTGTTCGATTTCGGCCTGATTGTCGAGAACCGTCCACGGCTCGCCATCCATCTCGGCAGCCGTCATCCCGGAGAGTTTCTCGAACCACGGATTGGCGTAGACGATGCGCTCGACGTCCTTCACCTCGGCAACCGCGATGGCAACCGGAATTTGATCGAGAAAGTGCCTGAACCGCTCGCTTTCAAGGGCATCAGCCAGATCCGGAGTGTCAAGCAACTCCCGGATCTGCTCGGATTTGGCTTCGTCCGCTATGATCGAACTCCTGGTTTCATGTAGCGTCGAGCAATGGCTATATGGGCTGTTGGCGCCGACAAGGGGGGCTATGTAGGCGGTTGCCATAGCCGTGCAAAGGTTTTTCGCAACGGA
>CAYWVA010000506.1:0-2164 GCA_964461545.1 uncultured Rhizobiaceae bacterium
GCTCAGACAGCCGGCATCAGGGCGGGCCGCAAGGCAACGAGGGGACGAACATGGGATACGAAGAGGTCTACCGGAAATCCATTGAAGAGCCCGAAGCCTTCTGGGCGGAAGCAGCGCGCGCCATCGCCTGGGATTCGCGCTGGGACAAGGTGCTCGATGACAGCAAGGCGCCCTTGTACCGCTGGTTTTCAGGCGCCTCGTTGAACACCTGTCATAACGCCCTGGACCGGCATATCGAGGCCGGACGCGGCGACCAGGCTGCCCTGATCTATGACAGCCCGGTGACCAGCAGCAAAGCCAGCTACACCTATGCGGAGCTGCGCGAACGCGTTGCACGGCTCGCAGGCGGCCTTGCGGGCCTCGGGGTGACGCGCGGGGACCGCGTCATCATCTACATGCCGATGGTGCCGGAGGCGGTGATCGGCATGCTGGCCTGCGCACGCATCGGCGCCATTCATTCGGTTGTGTTCGGCGGCTTTGCCGCTCGCGAACTCGCCACCCGGATCGACGACGCGAAGCCCAAGGTAATTCTCACGGCCTCCTGCGGCATTGAAGTTAACCGGGTGATTCCCTACAAGCCGCTGCTCGACGAGGCCATCCGACTCGCGAACCACAAGCCGAGCCACTGCGTGATCTTCGCCCGCCCAGAGGCGCCTTCCGACCCGAAGGCCGGCCGCGACCTCGACTGGGCGGAAATCGAGGCGGAAAGCAGCCCCGCAGACTGCGTTTCCGTGGCCGCGACCGACCCGCTGTACATCCTCTATACCTCGGGCACGACCGGCGTGCCCAAGGGCGTGGTGCGGGACCATGGCGGCCATGCCGTGGCGCTCGCCTGGAGCATGTCGCACGTTTACGGCGTGGAGCCCGGCGAGGTGTTCTGGGCGGCCTCCGACGTCGGCTGGGTAGTCGGCCACAGCTACATCGTATACGCCCCCCTGCTGCACGGCTGCACCACTGTGCTGTACGAGGGCAAACCGGTCGGCACGCCCGACGCGGGCGCCTTCTGGCGCGTGATCGCGGAATATGGCGTGAGCGTGATGTTCACGGCGCCAACCGCTTTTCGCGCCATCAAGCGGGATGATCCCAAGGGCGAGTTCATCAAGAAGTACGACCTGAGCAAGCTGCGCACGCTGTTTTTGGCCGGCGAGCGATGCGACCCGGATACGCTCGGCTGGGCCACAGAAAAGCTCGGCATCCCGGTGGTGGATCACTGGTGGCAGACCGAAACCGGCTGGCCGATCGCCGCCAACTGCATGGGCATCGAGCCGCTCCCCATCAAGCCGGGCTCGCCGACACGCGCCGTGCCCGGTTACGACGTGCGCGTGCTTGGCGATGACGGGGAAGAGATGCCCGACGGCGAGATCGGCAGCATCATGATCCGCCTGCCGCTGCCCCCCGGCACCCTGCCCACCCTCTGGGGCAACGACCAGCGCTACATCGACTCCTACCTGAGCACGCAGCCCGGCTGGTATCTCACCGGCGATGCCGGCTTTCGCGACGAGGACGGCTATCTCTGGATCATGAGCCGCATCGACGACATCATCAACACGGCCGGGCACAGGCTCTCCACGGGCGCGATGGAGGAAGTCCTCGCGGCGCACCAGGACGTCGCCGAGGCGGCCGTCATCGGCGCGCACGACGAACTCAAGGGCGAGCTTCCCGTCGGCCTGGTGGTGCTGAAATCCGGCGTCGATCGCGCCCACGAGGACATCAAGGCGGAGCTGGTGCAGATGGTGCGCGACCGGATCGGCCCGGTGGCCTCGTTCAAGAAGGTCGCCGTGGTCGATCGCCTGCCCAAGACGCGTTCGGGCAAGGTGCTGCGCGCCACCATGCGCAAGATCGCCGATGGCGAGGAGTACCGCGTGCCGCCGACCATCGACGATCCCGTGATCCTCGACGAGGTTACCCACGCACTGAAGTCGATCGGCTACGGCAAGCTCTAAGCCGCTGCTCACAATCGGGCGGCATTGAAGGTATCGCAATCCCCCGGGTTGCCCGAGTCAAAGCCGCGGCGGAACCAGCCGACGCGCTGCGCCGAGGTACCGTGCGTGAAGGAGTCAGGGACCACCGTACCCTGGCCGCGGCGTTGCATGTTGTCGTCACCGATCGCGCTGGCCGTGTTCATGGCCTCCTCCAGGTCGCCAGGCTCCAGCCATTCGTGCCG
>CAYWVA010000507.1:0-2163 GCA_964461545.1 uncultured Rhizobiaceae bacterium
GGGGCGCGACATGCTGTTCGACATCGACTGGCAGGGCACCCAGCAGCTCAGCCAGCTGATGGCCGACGATCTGGTGCGCATCTTCATTTTGCCGCCCTCGGCCGAGGCGCTGCGGCTGCGCCTGATCAACCGCGCCCAGGACCCCATGTCGGTGGTCGCCAAGCGCATGGCGGACGCGTCCAAGGAAATCAGCCACTGGCCGGAATACGACTACGTGATCGTCAACAGCGATCTCAACGCCGCCGATACTGCCATCGATGCGGTTCTGACCGCCGAGCGCCTGAAGCGCCAGCGCCGCATCGGCCTGACCGCCTTCGTGCGCGGGCTGTTGAGCGAACTGTGAGGGGCGCGCCGCCTCGAGTTTGGCGAGCCGCCCGTGCGAACTCTCCGAACTGACTGATCGCCTGATCGGCCGTCCCAGGCGGCTTGCTCCACAGCGATCTGAGAGGGCTCGGCCTCCATTCGAGCGATGGCGCGGGCGCATTTCCGGTTGACGTCGGATCGGCGACGGAGTCATTAGCGTGGCCGGCGGCTACGCCTGTTGTTAAGCAATTGCTGATGAAATGCCTCCAGGATTGGATGAGGATAATTGGAAGGCATTGCCTCCGGCTCCGCTCCTGCGAGTGGCTGAACGGCGGGCCACGGGTGATCTGATGACCAGTCTGGACCGCCTCGCCGTCAAGAACCGCGACAGTCGTGCCACGGCGCCCGCCTCGGCGTCCGACCGCCGGCGTGGCAGGGATAAAGGCGGTCTGCGGCGCCGAGTGCTCATCGTCGAGGACGAGTTTTTCGTCGCCCTGGATCTGGAAACGACGCTCATAAGAGCCGGGTTCGAAATCGTCGGCGTGGCCAACAACGCCACCGATGCGGTGCGCCTGGCCGAGGAGGAGCAGCCGTCGGTGGTGGTGATGGACGTCCGCCTGACCGGAGAGCGGGATGGCATCGATGCGGCCATCGAGATCTTCGAGCGCTTCGGGATCAAAAGCGTCTTCGCCACCGCGCACCATGATCCTGCTACGATCGCCCGCGCCGCTCGGGCCAACGCGGCAGGCTGGTTGGCCAAGCCCTATGCACCGGAGTCCGTCGTCGCGGCTGTCAAGGCGGCTGTGAGCCCGCCTTCCGGGCGGTGAGACTGCGCGACCATCTGGTCATCACGGCGGACGATTTCGGCCTCGCGGACGAGGTCAACGAAGCGGTCGAGTCCGGCCACCGTCACGGCATGCTGAGTGCTGCAAGCCTCATGGTGGCGGGCGAAGCGGCGGGCGATGCGGTTTTGCGGGCCCGGCATCTGCCGCAGCTTCGCGTCGGTCTCCACATCGTTCTGGTCGATGGCAAGCCCGCCTTGGCGCCCGATCGCATCCCGGACCTGGTGGACGGACGCGGGCTTCTGCGCAGCGATTTCGGCCGGCTGGCATGGGACATCGCCCTTCGTCGGCGGGTGCGCAAACAGCTTGCCGCCGAGATCACCAGTCAGTTCGAGGCCTACAAGGCGACCGGACTGGCGCTCGACCATGTCGACGCCCATAATCACTTTCACCTTCATCCCCTCGTTGCCGGCGCCATCATCGCCATCGGCCGGCGCTACGGCATGCGCGCGCTGCGGGTACCGGCGGAACCGGCCTCGACCATCAAGGCGCTGGAGCCCGATGTCCGGCCACCCTCGAGCCTGGGGCTCACGCCCTGGCAGACGTTGCTGCGGGCCCGGGCCAGGGCGGCGCGGCTGATCGTGCCCGATGCCGTGTTCGGACTGGCGTGGTCGGGCGCCATGACGCCTGATCGGCTTGCCCGGATCCTCGGCCGGCTGCCGCCCGGGCTGGTTGAGATCTATCTCCACCCGGCCACCTCCAATAACTTCGCCGGGAGCGCCCCGGGCTACCGCTACACCGAAGAGTTCGCCGCCCTCACCGATGCCAGGTGCTTGGCAGCCTTGCGCCAGTCCGGCCGCCGCCCCGGCGGGTTCGGCGACTATCCTGGCCCTCCATAGGCAATTGCAACTTTGCGCACCGACCGGGGGCGCGATATGACGTCTTGCGGCAATCGTGTGAAGGAACTGTCCATGACCCGGTCCAACGTCTCGCGCGTCTTTCATCGCTCGCTGCGCACCCCCTTCCCCGAGGCGGCCCTTGCCAAGGGCGCCTACATCACTGATGCGAGCGGCCGGCA
>CAYWVA010000508.1:0-2162 GCA_964461545.1 uncultured Rhizobiaceae bacterium
TGAGCATCGGTTTCCTGATCACCATCTGGGCCGCCATGGCCGGCGTCGACTCAGTGCGCATCGGCCTCAACCGGGCCTATAATGTGCGCGAGCGCCGCTCATCGCTCAAGCTTTATGGTTTGGGCGTGCTGTTTGTGATTGCCACCGCATTCGTGCTCCTGGCGCTTTCGGTCCTCATCGTCGTTGCGCCGATCATCATCTCGTTCATCGAGCGCTACGCGCCGCAGATGCACGACGTGGTGGCGGTGTTCAGCCTGATCCGTTACCCGGTGGCGGTCCTGCTGCTGACCGCGGCCCTGACCGCTGCCCATTTCTTCCTGCCGGCCAAGCGCCTGCGCCTCAGACAGGTTCTGCCGGGCGTGATTTTGACCGTCGCGGCGTGGGTCGTGCTGGCCAGCGTCTACTCCTACTACCTCGCCAACTTTGCCACATTCGCCTCGTTTTATGCGGGGCTTTCGGGCGTATTTGCAGCCCTGTTCTTTCTCTACCTGGCGGCCCTGGTTCTGCTGCTGGGCGGCGAAGTGAACCGAGTGGTCATGCTCCGGAAAGCGACGCGCGGCTGATCGCGTCCGGCGCTTGGCTACTCGACGGCACGAGGTAAGCGGGTCGATGCGGCGAGGATTTCGAGTGTCGCGGGCGTCTGCGCCGGAAACCGCTCAAACCGGGATCTTGTGCTCTCGGGCGAACTCGACAAGCTCGGACCTCAGGCTATGGCAGCTTGCGCTGAGCAGTGGTTCAAGCACCGACCACAGCTTGCCCCGGTCAAGCGCCAGGATCATCGACTTGACCGGTCCAATGGCGGCTGGAGCCATGGAGATCGAGCGGTACCCGATACCGATCAGCGCCATTGCTTCAAGCGGCCGACCGGCCATCTCGCCGCACAGCGTGATCGGCGTGTCATAGGCCTCGGCACGCTCCACCATGTAGCGCAGCACCTTCAGCGCCATCGGGCTCAAGGGATCGTAGCGCTCGGCGAGCTGGGGATGACCGCGGTCGGAGGCAAATAGAAACTGCATCAGGTCGTTCGAACCAATTGAGATGAAGTCGACCTCCTGCAGGAGCTGATCAAGCTGCCAGACGATCGACGGCACTTCGATCATCGCACCGAGCTTGATCGAGCTTGGCAGTTCATGGCCATGCCGCTTCAGCCGTTCCTTTTCCTTTTCCACCACCTGCCGGGCCTGCAGGAACTCGCTGACCTCGGCGATCATCGGGAACATGAGCCTGAGCTCGCGGCCCCTTGTGGCAGTGAGCAGTGCGCGCGCCTGCAGCCGCAGAAGACCTACGCGGTCGAGCGCCATTCGGATGGCGCGCCACCCCATGGCCGGATTTTCCTCGCGAGGTCGATTCAAATATGGCAGAACCTTGTCTGAACCGATATCGAGTGAGCGAAAGACCACGGGCTTGGAGCCGGCGATGTCGAGCACGGTGCGATAATGCGCGGCCTGCTGGTCGTGGCGCGGGAAGCTGCGGGCCATCATGAACTGCAATTCGGTGCGGAACAGACCGATACCGTCGGCGCCCGAATCAGCTAGATGCGGGAGATCGACAAGTAGCCCGGCATTGATCGACAGACCGATCCGCAATCCGTCTCGGGTGACCGCCGCACGCTTGCGCAGTTCGGCATAACGGGCCTGCCGGCGAGCATAGAATCTGACCTTTTCGGCGTAGGCCGCCTGGATCTCGGCGGACGGTCGGACGTGGACTTCGCCCGAAGCGCTGTCCACGATCATGGCATCACCGGTATCGACAAGGTCGATCAGGCCTTCGACCTGGCCCAATGCCGGCACCCCGAGCGCGCGCGCCACGATTGCCACATGACTGTTGGGGGCGGCACCTTCGACTACCAGGCCGCGCAGGGACGCGCGATCGTAATCGAGCAGCTCCGCCGGCCCCATGTTGCGGGCCACGATAATGGCGTCTCGCGGCAACTCGCCCTGAGCGGCAGTCCCGGCCGCGCCGGTCAGGATCCGGAGCAGCCGATAAGCGAGGTCGTCGAGGTCATGCAAGCGATCGCGCAGGAACGAGTCTGAGACCCTCAGCATGCGGGCCCTCGTGTCGTTCTGCACCCGCTCCACTGCCGCTTCCGCAGTCAGGCCGGTATCCACCGCCTCGCGGATGCGCTGCACCCAGCCCCGGTCGTAGGCGAACATGCGGAACGC
>CAYWVA010000509.1:0-2162 GCA_964461545.1 uncultured Rhizobiaceae bacterium
CCGAGATAGCCCGGCACCACGGGAACGCCAGCCTTGGCCATGAGCCGCTTGGCTTCGTCCTTGAGTCCCATGGCGCGGATCGCCTTCGGCGGAGGCCCGACAAAGGCAATGCCGGCGCCGGCACAGGCCTCGGCGAACTCGGCATTCTCGGCCAGGAAGCCATAGCCCGGATGGATGCATTCGGCTCCCGACGCCTTGGCGACGGCGATGATGCGCTCAGCCTTGAGATAGCTTTCCGCCGCCGGCGCCGGGCCGATGAGATGGGCCTCGTCGGCTGCCCGCACATGCATGGCGTGCGGCTCGGCTTGCGAATAGACGGCAATGACGCGAAGCCCGAGGCGGCGGGCGGTACGGGCGATGCGACAGGCGATTTCGCCGCGATTGGCGATGAGGACCGAGGAGAACATGGTCCCTTATGTCACCCCCCTGCGCCTGCCGACAAGCGCCTTTCATCGCCCCGCGCGTGGCAAACGACCCGGGGGCGCCTTCCCCGGGTCGCAAGCAAGCATCAGGCGGCTCTGCGGCCCTTTGCCCTGTCGTTGGCGGAAGCCTCCGCCAGCCTTGTGAGGTCGCTGTCGGTCTTGGATTCTTCCTGCAGCGTCTCGTCCAGAAGCTGCACGGCATCGTTCATGCCAAGCTCGCTCGCCCAGCGCTTGAGCGTGCCGTAGCGCGAGATCTCGTAGTGCTCGACCGACTGGGCGGCGGAGATCAAGCCGGCGTCGAGCGCCGCAGTGTTCTTGAATTCCTCCATGATCTCCTCGCCTTCCGCGACCAGGCCCTCGATTGCATCGCAGGTCTTGCCGCGCGCCGGCTTGCCCATGAGTTCGAATACCTGAACAAGGCGCTCGACCTGCCCCTGCGTTTCGTCGTGATGCTTTTCGAAGGCGGCCTTGAGATCGTCCGACTGCGCGGCGCGCTTCATCTTGGGAAGCGCTTTGAGGATCTTGCGTTCGGCGTAGTAGATATCTTTGAGCGTGTCGTGGAAGAGGTCTTCTAGGGTCTTTTCTTTGGCCATGAAATCGTCCCTTCATTCAAAAAATTCGATCGCGCCCTCGCGATCGCCACGCTCAACGAACCCGAGTGCAGTTCGTTCCGTCGCCTGGGTCACAGGTCGCATCCTGCTCCAGGCATGGGACGATCGAAACGTTTGTCGGGCCCCCGCGCCTGGGCTAAAAACTCCGGGGCTGTCCACGGGAGATCGACATGAGCGAGCGGACCTACGGCTTCAACACCTTGGCGATTCATGCCGGCGCCCAGCCGGACCCGGCGACGGGGGCGCGCGCCACGCCCATCTACCAGACGACCTCCTACGTCTTCGAGGACGTGCAGCATGCTGCCGACCTGTTTGCGCTGCGGGCTTTCGGCAACATCTACACCCGGATCATGAATCCGACACAGGCGGTGCTCGAATCCAAGATCGCCGCGCTCGAAGGCGGCACTGCGGCCCTGGCCGTGGCGTCGGGCCATGCCGCGCAGTTCATCGCCTTCCAAGCACTGATGAAGCCCGGCGACGAGTTCGTTGCCGCACGCCAGCTTTACGGCGGCTCGATCAACCAGTTCAATCACTCGTTCAAGTCGTTCGGCTGGCATGTGGTGTGGGCCGACGCCGAGAAGCCGGAGAGCTTCGAGGCCGCCCTGTCGCCGAAGACCAAGGCGATCTTCGTGGAATCGATCGCCAATCCCGGCGGCCGCATCACCGACATCGCGGCCATTGCCGAGGTCGCCCGCCAGGCGCGGGTGCCGCTCATCGTCGACAGCACCCTTGCCACGCCCTACCTGTGCCGGCCCTTCGAGCACGGCGCCAATATCGTGGTCCATTCGCTCACTAAGTTCATGGGCGGGCACGGCAACTCGATCGGCGGGGTGATCGTCGACGGCGGCAATTTCGACTGGGCCAGGGGCGACAAGTATCCGCTGCTGAGCGAGCCCAACCCGTCCTACAACGGCATCAAGCTCTACGAGACGTTCGGCAACATCGCCTATGCCATCACCTGCCGGGTCATCGGCTTGCGCGACTTCGGGCCGGCGATTTCGCCGTTCAATGCCTTCTTGATCCTCACCGGCATGGAGACCCTGAGCCTGCGCATGCAGCGCCAATCGGATAATGCGCTGAAAGTGGCGCAGTGGCTGAGCAAGGATCCCCGGATCAGCTGGGTCAACTT
>CAYWVA010000510.1:0-2138 GCA_964461545.1 uncultured Rhizobiaceae bacterium
AGCCTCCGGGAGGATCGAGAAGGTTGGGCGGCAGGCCCTCGATGGTTTCCAGCTTGGCGCCGCGCGGCTTGTCGAGCCGCGGCACCGAGCGCAGCAGGCCCACCGTGTAAGGATGGCGCGGGCGTGCGAACACCTCATCGGCCGTGCCCTGCTCGATGATGCGCGCCGCGTACATGACGTTCACGCGGTCGGCATAGCGCGCCACCACGCCGAGATTGTGGGTAATGATGATGAGCGCGATGTTGAGGTCCCGCGACAAGTTCTTCATCAGCTGCAGGATCTGCGCCTGAATGGTGACGTCGAGCGCCGTCGTCGGCTCGTCGGCGATGATCAGCTTGGGATCGCAGGAAAGCCCGATGGCAATCATCACGCGCTGGCGCATGCCGCCGGAAAACTGGTGCGGGTACTGGTCCAGGCGTTTTTCCGCATCCGAGATGCCGACCAGTTTCAGCAGCTCAACCGCGCGGTCGCGGGCCGCCTTTCTGGTGATCTCACGATGCATGTGGAGGGTTTCGGTGATCTGATCGCCGATGGTGAACACCGGGTTGAGCGACGTCATCGGCTCCTGGAAGATCATCGAGATCTCTTCGCCGCGGATTTCGCGCATCTCGCCTTCTGACAGAGCCAGAAGATCGCGGCCCTCGAACAGGATCTGTCCGTGGGCGATCCTGGCGGCGGGCTTGGCAAGCAGCCGCATGATGCTCAGCGCCGAGACCGATTTGCCGCAGCCCGACTCACCGACTAGCGCGACGACCTCGCCCGGATTGACATCATAGGAGATGCCTTCGACGGCCCGCACGACGCCGCGCGAGGTGACGAAATGGACGTGCAGATCTCGAATAGACAGAAGGGGGGCATGCACCGCGGAGGACGGCAGGACGTCAGGCGCAAGCGCCTCTGCCGCTAAGCCCATGAGCCCGTTCCCACCTTGGCGTCCTCGTCTGCCGGCTCGTTTCCTCCGGAAGGCCAATTGGCCATTGGCGACCAGCTCTCCGGAAGCGACCGGCTTGGTCGCCAAGACTGCCCCACTAGCGGCCTATGGGTCAAGTTCCAAGACACCGGGCCGCTGTTGCCTGCTACCTGGTCAGCGCCATTTACTGTCAACCCGAGCGCCGGGCGATCATCACCACCGGGGCGAGTGCGCCCTCCTCCAGGCCCCGAAGGACGTTTTCGAATTTTTCCCGTGCCCCGGCCCCGAGCAGCAGATGGAGGCCTAAGGGCGGCGGCCCATCGGACGATGGCGCAAGCCGCTGTCGGAAGAACTCGATGCCGGCCGCCGTGCGGTCCTCCACTTCGAGCACCTCAAAACCCGCCTCCTCGAGCAGGCGGTGCATGTCGTCCGGCGTCGTCAAGTGGCTGGTCTCGGCCGTCTCGGCCCACGGCGTCGGATAGCGCACAGAGCCGGCCTCCCCTTGCATCACGTCATAGACGCAAAACGCCGCCTGGCGCTTCAAGACGCGCGCCGCTTCGACATAGAGAGCCGGACGATCCTTGATGTTCATGGCGACATGAAAGGTGATCGCCGCATCGAAGCTCGCGTCTTCGAACGGCAGGGCCAGGGCGCTCGCCACTCGGAAGTCCGCCAGGTCGGTGAGCCCAGTGCGCTCGGTCAGGACCCGGGCGGCCTCGACATATTCCGGCGTGAGGTCGATGCCGCTCACCCGGCACCCGAATGTCCGGGCCATGTAACGCGCCGTGCCGCCGATGCCGCAGCCGATGTCGAGCACATGGTGACCGCTGCCCGGCGCCAGCCTGGCAAGCACCTCTATGGTCGCCGCCCGGCCGCCAATGTGGAACTCTTCGACCGGGGCGAGGTCTTCCGGCTTGAGGTTGTCCGGATTGGCCCCGGCCGCCTTGAGGCCATCGAGGATGCGCCCGACGAGGTCGGGCCGGCCGTAGTGGCGCGCCACCGCTCTTTCGAGATCGTCGCTCATCCGTCCTCACTCCGCGATGATGGACTTATATTTTCCGCGGTAGAACAGCAGCGGCCGCCCGGTCGGATCGTGCTCGGCATTGATCACCTCGCCGACGAAGATGACATGGTCACCGCCGACATAGGTGTGAGCGATCTTACACTCAAACACGGCTAGGGCGTCGGGCAAGATCGGGCAGCCGCTTTCCCATGTGTCATATTCTAT
>CAYWVA010000511.1:0-2126 GCA_964461545.1 uncultured Rhizobiaceae bacterium
GTCGGCGATACCCGTTCGCTGATCATCCACCCGGCCTCGACCACCCACAGCCAGCTGTCGCCGGAGCAGCTCAAGTCCGCCGGCGCCGGTCCTGAGGTGGTGCGGCTGTCGATTGGGCTGGAGGATGTCGAGGACATCATTGCCGACCTCGACGAGGCGATGGGCAAGTGACGGTCACCGCCATTGTTCCCTCCCCTAGAAAAGGGGAGGGTTAGGGAGGGGATTGACTGCGGCACTCCCGAACTGAATTGATGCTCCCCATCAACCCCCACCCGGCCCTGCAGACCGACCTCCCCCTTTCTGGGGGAGGTAACCGAAATCGTCACTTCGTGACACGCAGTGCAGGTGCCATACCGCGGCAGCGACGACGAAGAGGCCGCCGGCCTGGTGCACAAGCGCCAGCCCAATCGGCACCTGGGCGAGCAGTGTTGCGATGCCGATGGCTGACTGGGCGAGCGCTGCGGCAGCGAGCACCAGGGCTGATGACGCCAAGTCGGGTGACCACCGGCGCCAACCCATGAAGGCATTGGCCAGCGCCGCCGCAAGGATGAGATAGGCGAGCATGCGGTGGAGGAATTGGGCGGTGAGCGCATTCTCGAACAGGTTGCGCCACCACGGCTCCATGACAACGAGTCCGGCAGGGATGATGGCGCCATCGATCAGCGGCCAGGTGTTATAGCCCATGCCGGCGCGAAGGCCGGCCACGAAGCCGCCGGCCGCGATCTGCACCATGACGAGGCCGAGCAGCGCCAGCGCGGCCCAGCCGGCGGGCGTGCCCGTCACCCTGGCGCGCCTCCTGCCGATGCCGAGGGCCACCCACAACATGGCCGCAAAGATCACCACGGCAAGCGTCAGATGGGCGGCAAGCCGGTACTGGCTCACCGACACCCGTTCCACCAGGCCGCTCATCACCATGTACCAGCCGAGCACGCCTTGCGCCGCACCCAGCGCAAGCAGCGCCGCAAGTTTGGGCGCCAGCACCCGATCGATACGCCCGGTGAGCCAAAAGGCCGCAAACGGCACCACAAACGCAATGCCGATCAGCCGCCCGAGCAGCCGGTGGCCCCATTCCCACCAGTAGATCACCTTGAACTCGTCGAGGCTCATGCCGCGGTTGACAACCTGGTATTGCGGGATCTCCCGGTACTTGTCGAACTCGCCGAGCCACTCAGCATCGCTGAGCGGAGGCAGCACGCCGAGAACCGGGCGCCACTCGGTGATGGACAGGCCCGATTCGGTGAGCCGCGTGGCTCCCCCGACGATCACGACGGCCACCACAAGCGCCGCCACCGCGCAAAGCCACAGGCGAATGGCTGGTTGGGCGTCAATCTGACGGCGGGTGGCTTGCAAGGTGCCGTGCATGTTCGCTGCTTAGCCTCCCAGCGCCCGTCGCGGCAAGATCCGTCGGTGCCGCAGGAGCTACGGGGAGCCGTTGCGGCCGGGGCCGTTTCGTGGCATCAGGCCCGCACCCATGCACATTCGCACCCGAAAGTTCCTCGGCGGCTTTTTGATCCTGGCGATCCTGGTGGTGTATTCGCTCATTGCCATGGTGGTCGGCGCGCGAGTGGCGATCGAGTGGCCGGAACCGGGGCGGATTGCGTTCTATGCCGTGGCCGGGCTGCTGTGGCTGCCGATCGTCATGATCATCGTCCGCTGGATGGCCCGGCCGACATGACGTTACTTGCAGGGTTCACTGTCGGCTGACGGCTCGCGCAGGCGGAAGCGGGAATGAATTGGTCGGAGCGGCCGGGTTCGAACCGGCGACCCCCACTCCCCCAGAGTGGTGCGCTACCTGGCTGCGCTACGCTCCGACACGCGCCCGATATAGCACCTGGCCCATGCCGGTAAAAGAGGCTGGGGCACTTTGGCCCTGATCCCCCGAGCTGGCGTTACTTGGACACAGCCGCTCCCAAGAGTTGTCTGGCAGCCATCAGGTCTTCCACGGCCTCTTTCAGCTCCTGGGCTTGGGTCTCGGTGAGCCTTAAAGGTTGCGACGCTGACGCCGGAGCGGCCCCGGTCTCGGCGGCCTCGGCCTCGCCTGCCGCTTCGGTGGCTTGCGGACTGGCGACGATTTCGCCGCGACCTATGGCCACCACATGGGGAATGCTCTCCTCGCGAAGGATGCG
>CAYWVA010000512.1:0-2125 GCA_964461545.1 uncultured Rhizobiaceae bacterium
GCGCGCCAGCCGGCGGCATTATCGCCGTGCTCGCGCCACAGGTCGATGAGCACGTGCGGCGCAGGGTAATGTACCCGGGGCGCCTTCTTGGCCGCTTCCCTTTCCATGCGGGTAGCGATCAGCCGGCGCAGTGGCGGCAAGGTCATGGCGCGGTCGATGAGGCCCTTCGGCTTTGAGGCGGTGAGCTTGCCGGCGGCAGCCCAGCGCACCGCTTCGGCGAAGTGGCGTTCCTCGCTCACCGCATCGACGAGGCCCTGCGCCTTGGCCTTCCGCGCGATGATCGATCGGCCGGTGAGCATGGCGGTCATGGCGTCGACCGGCTTCATGCGACTGAGCGACCGCCAAGTGCCGCCGAGCCCCGGAAACAGGCCCAGCATCACTTCAGGAAAACCGAGCTTGGCGTCGGGCGTGGCGACGCGATAGCGGCAGGCGAGCGCCAGTTCCAGGCCGCCGCCGAGGCAGAAGCCGTGGATCAGCGCAACCGTCGGCCTGGGGAACGCCTCAAGCGCGTCGAGCACCGCGAGACCGGCGCCGATCTTGTCCTCGATGACGGCGGCGTCAGTCATGCCGGCCAGTTCGCCGATGTCGGCGCCGGCAACAAAGCCGTTGCGCTTGACGGAGCGGATGACGAGGACGGCCGGCGAGGCGGCGCGGGCCTCATCCAGAAGTGCAGCCAGTTCGCGTAACGCCGCTTCGGACAACGTGTTCGTGCTGGCATCCTTCTTGTCGAGAATGGCCCACAGCGCGTTGTCGCGGTCGACAACGAGGTGCCAGTGCGCATAGGTCGCAAAGCTCGGCTGCTCCGGCGCCGCCTCCGGCATGGCCAATCTCCGCATGGCGAGCGCATCGAGGGCGGCTTGATTCTGATCTGGCATCGACATCAATGCTCCTCAGGCAAGCTCGAGCAGCATGGCGCCGCCCATGCCGCCGCCGATGCACTCTGTGGCGACACCGTAGCGAGAGCCGAGCCGGCGCATGACATGAGCGAGATGCAGGGTGATGCGCGCCCCGCTGGTGCCGACCGGATGACCGAGGCTGATCGCCCCGCCGTCGACATTGAGGATGTCGCGGCCGATCTCACCGAACGGCTCGTCCAGCTCGAGAATATCGCGGCAGAAGTCCTTGTCCTGCCAGGCATTGAGGCAGGCGAGCACCTGTGCGGCAAAAGCCTCGTTGAGCTCCCAGGCGCCGATGTCGCCGCGTTTGAGACCGTGACGCTGCAACAGCACGGTTGAGGCCAGGACCGGCCCCAGCCCCATGATCGACGGATCAAGCGCGCTCCAGGCGCAGTCGAGAATGCGGGCGAGCGGCTTGAGGCCATGGCGGCGCATCGCCTCCTCCGAGGCCAGCACGGCCCAGCAGGCACCGTCGGTGATCTGGGACGAGTTGCCGGCCGTCACTTGACCGAACGGGCGCTCGAAGGCGGGCTTGAGCTTGGCAAGGTGCTCGATGGAGTTGTCGGCGCGCACGCCATCGTCGTGATCGTATGCCTTGCCGTTGCGGGCGATCATCGCCTGCAGTTCCGGCAGCCGGCCTTGGCTATGGGCCTCGGCCAGGCGCCGGTGGCTCTCCACCGCGTAGGCATCGGCGGCGGCGCGCGTGACACCGAAGCGATGCGCCAGAACTTCGGCCGTCTGGCCCATGTTGAGCTTGACCACAGGATCGGTGAGGCCGCGCAGGATCGCCAGGCTGGGTTTGAGGTAGCCGGGGCGGAAGCGGGCAAGGGCTGCCAGTCGCTGGGCCAGGGATCGCGCCGTGAACAGCCGTCCGAACCAGCCCGCCGCCGCGGTCGAGAACAGCAGCGGGGCATGAGAAAGTGCTTCGGTGCCGCCGGCCAGGATGAGGTCGGCGCGGGCCTCGCCGATGGCGCGAAAGGCGCAGTCGAGCGCCTGCTGGCCCGAGGCGCAATTGCGCTGCACCGTCCAGCCCGGCACACCGGTGCCGAGCCCAAGACGCAAGCCGGCGATGCGCCCCGGGTTGACCTCGTCGGGATGGACATTGACGCAGCCGAGGATCACCTCGTCAAACTCAGACCCGTCGAAGGGCTGGCGGGCCAGCAGCGGCCGACCGGCCTCGACCGCAAGGTCGACCGGGGTGAACGGGCCGGGGGCGTCGCGCGCCTTGA
>CAYWVA010000513.1:0-2124 GCA_964461545.1 uncultured Rhizobiaceae bacterium
TGACACGCTGGGTGCCCGACGCCACGCGAGATCATCACGGCTTGTGGATCTACGTCACCGACGAAGACAGCGGCGCCGTCTGGTCGATCGGGCGACAGCCTACCGGCGTCATCGCAGACGAAGCCCGCGTGACATTCCACCCCCACATGGCCGAGTTTCATCGCCGCGACCATGGCGTCTCTATCCGCATGGAGGTGGCGGTCACGGCCGACGAGGATATCGAGGTCCGCCGTATTACTGTGGTCAATCAGACCGAACGACCCAGGTCGCTGCGCTTCACCAGCCTTGGTGAAGTCGTGCTGGCTCCCTCGCCGGACGATGAGCGCCATCCGGCATTCATGAAGCTCTTTGTCGGCGGCACGCATCTGCCGGTGTTGAACGGGCTGCTGTTCGAACGCCGCTGCCGCCACCCAGGTGAAACGCCGCCGGTTCTGCTCCACCGCGTTCTGACCGACGACCCCGGCATCGAAGCGGCGGCATTCGATTGCGATCGCCGATCGGTCCTCGGGCGACATGGCAGTTTGCACCGACCGAGCGGGGTGGTCGAGGGGCTTTCAGGCAAGGCAGGCTGGACGCTTGACCCCGTCATGGCCCTTCAAGTCAGGCTGGACCTTGCCCCGCGCCAGAGCCGACAGTTCGCCTTCCTGACCATTGCCGCCGGATCGCGCGAGTCGGTGCTCGAGATTGCGGAGCGCCATGCAACGCTTGGATCGCTGGAGTGGGCTCTCGCCGATGCTGCGTCGGATGTCGCCCGCGAGGTGCGAAGGCTCGGTCTCGAGCCGCACCAGTTGCCGGAGCTTCAGACGCTCGCCTCGCTGCTCATGTACCCGCATCCCATGCTTCGCGCAGCTCCGGACAAGATTGCCGCGAACAGGCTGGGACAGCCGCGACTTTGGTCAATGGGCCTGTCGGGCGACGAACCGATCCTCCTCCTGCGCATGGACGATGGCAGGGACGCTGACCTTCTGCGGATCCTGGTGCGCGCCCATCAGCTTTGGCGGCGGCGCGGCATCAAAATCGATCTCGTTGTCCTGCGGACCGGATCATCGGGTTACGTCGAACCGATCCGTGACCAGTTCCTCTCGATGCTTCGCGAGGCAGGTGCACTGGAGTTCCTGGCCCGCAGGGGCGGCATCCATCTGATCGTCGCCGATCAGCTTGCAACGGACGACCGTCAGCTTCTGGAAGTGGCGGCCCGAGTCGTGCTGGACGCCAATCGGGGCCCGCTCGGCCAGCAGCTGGCCGCGGCAAAAGACGCCAGCACGCAGGTGCCGCCATTCCGGCCTGGCGGCACTCCGGTGCCGGATGCGCTCGTCCCTGGGCTGGCCCGGCCGACCGATCTGCTTTTCGACAACGGGACCGGCGGCTTCGTTGCGGACGGACGGGAATATCTGATCCACCTTGAGCCCGGAGCAACGACGCCGGCTCCGTGGTCCAATGTCCTTGCCAATGACGGTTTCGGAACAATTGTGACCGAGGCGGGCCTTGGATACACCTGGGCAGTCAACAGCGGCGAGAACCGGCTCACGCCGTGGAACAATGATCCCGTCGCGGACACGCCCGGCGAAGCCCTCTACCTCCGTGATGAGGAGACCGCCGAGATGTGGACGCCCACGCCCCTCCCGGCGGGGCGTGGCGTCTGCCAGATCCGTCACGGCGCTGGCTACACGAAATGGTCGGGATGCAGCCAGGGGATCGAGCACGAACTGCTCGTCTTCGTGCCGGTAGACGACCCGGTGAAAGTCGTCCGCCTGCGATTGCACAACCTGCTTGCCAGGGCACGGCGTGTTACGGCCACATACTACGCCGAGTGGCTTCTGGGCGCTTTGCCGAGCAGGTCCAGACCTTTCGTCGTGTGCGAATACGACGCCGCCTGCCACGCGCTTGTCGCGCGCAACCCGTGGAATCCCGATTTCAGCGAGCGTGTGGCGTTCCTCACCTCGACCCGGTCGCCACACAGCCTGACGACCGACCGGCAGGACTTTCTCGGCCGCGAAGGAGACCCCGCCTCGCCCGCGGCCCTCGGGCGCTGGGACCTGGGTGGCAGGACGCCGCCAGGCGCCGATCCTTGCGCGGCCTTCCAGGTGCACCTCGACATCGCGCCGGAGGACACTGTTGAGGTGG
>CAYWVA010000514.1:0-2124 GCA_964461545.1 uncultured Rhizobiaceae bacterium
TCCGGGTGCGCGACTATTTCAAGCCGGGTCCCGACGAGATCGCCGCCATCCTGCCGCCGTTCATCGGCCGGCGGCTGACCAAGTGGACCGAGCGCCGTACGCTCGAAGGGCGCTGGCATGTGCCGCTGCACCTGCACAGCAGCGGACTTCTCGGTTTCACCTTGATGTGGTCGCTGGCCCGACTGCGGCGGCTGCGGCGCAGGAGCTTTCGCTTTGCCGAGGAGCAGGGAGCCATCGATCAGTGGCTCGAGATGATCCAGGTGGCTGCGCCGCGCAGCCATGCCTTTGCCATGCAACTCGCCGGCCTTCCGAGCCTGCTGAAGGGCTACAGCGATACCCATCGGCGCGGGCTAAGGCATTACAAAGCGATCGTGGAAAATCTGGTGCGTCCGCGGCTTGTCGATCCTGCATACGACCTCGATGGGGCCGCTCCACCGTTGGCGCGGGCCCGGACTGCGGCGCTCGCCGATCCCGAAGGGCAAAGCCTCATGCGGGCACTGGAAGAGGCCTCGGTTGACGGTTATGATGCGCCCGGACAACAGCTTACAGACGCCTGAGCCGGGTGAGCCGGGGACCAGGGGCAGCAGTGGGAGGAAGCAAGATGAAGCACTTTTCCGTAGCCGCCATCGCCCTTGCCGGGTCGGTATTGGCCGGATCGATACTGACCGGGTCGATGCTGGCGGCCGGCGCCGCCAGCGCCAGCGAGGTGACCCTCCGGGGCGTGAGTTCGTTCGCTCAGGGCACGGCGTTTTCGCGGCCCTGGGAGGCGTTCGTCGACTATGTCAACGGCAACGGCCAGGGCGTCTTGCAGATCACCGCCATCGGCGGCCCGGAGGCCGTTCCGCCGTTCGAGGTCGGTAACGCCGTCCAGACCGGTGTCGTCGAGATCGCCAACGTGACCGGCGCCTTTTACACCAACCTGATCCCGGAAGCAGACGCCCTGAAGCTGGCCACCAACACCATCCAAGATCAGCGTCAGAACGGCTGCTATGAGTTCATCAATCAGATGCACCAGGACAAGATGAACGCCTTTTTGCTGGCCCGCACCGGCGATCACGTGCCGTTTCATCTCTATCTGACCCGGCCCATCGACAAGCCGGACTTGTCCGGCCTGACCATCCGCACCACCCCGGTCTACCGCGCCTTCTTCGACCGGCTCGGCGCCAATCTCGTCCAGACCGCGCCCGGTGAGGTCTATACGGCACTGGAGCGCGGCGCCATCGACGGATATGGCTGGCCCGTCCAGGGCATCCTCGACCTGGGCTGGGACGAACAGACCAAGTATCGGGTGGATCCCGGCTTCTATCAGGTCGACGTCAACATTCTTGTGAACCTCGATACCTGGAACAGCCTCAACGATGAGCAGCGAAGCCTGCTCGAGCAGGCGGCCGCCTGGGTCGAGGAGAAGAACGTCGACAATCTGGAGATCAATGAGGTTGAGCGCCGCAAGCAGGCCGAAGCCGGCATTGAAACCATCGAGTTGACCGGCGAGGACCGGGCGTTCTGGCTGAGCGAAGCCCAGGATGCCGGCTGGAGCGCCATCGAGAACATCAACAAGGAGGCCGCCGACGCGATGCGCGGCTGCCTGACCGCGAACTGATCCTTGCAGGCCGGCATGCGCGCGCTGCCGGCCCGCTTCGCGCTTGACGACGCTTGACGCGGGCATCCAGGGGCTTGGCATGAGTCCCGAAACGGCTCAGCCTCATGCGCATGCTTGAGGACCTTTATCGCCTGATTCTGGTCGGCTTGGCTGCGGTTGCCGGGCTGATCTTTGCCCTCACGGCTGTTCTGATCCCGGTTAACGTCTTGCTGCGGGCGGGATTTTCCAGCGCCGTCTTCGGCCTTTACGACGCCATCGAGTTCGGCCTGCTGGCTGCGACCTTCCTCGGCGCGCCCTGGGTACTGGCACGCAATGCCCACGTCACGGTGGATATCGGCCTGATGGCCCTGACCGCCGGCCAGCGCCGCTGGGTGGGCCGGGTCACCAATCTGCTGGGCGCCGCCCTTTGCGCCGTCTTCCTCTACTATTCACTCGCAGCGACGCTTGCCTCGGCGGGGCGCGGCAGCATGATCCGCACCTCCTTCGTCATCCCGGAATGGTGGGTGCTGAGCGTCATGCCGCTG
>CAYWVA010000515.1:0-2116 GCA_964461545.1 uncultured Rhizobiaceae bacterium
TGAAGAGGTGCTCGCGGGCGGCCGTTTGCTTGACCGGGATGACACGCATCCAAAAGTCCTGCCATCGCTTGACGTCCTCGCCAGGATATGCGGTGAACTCCGCTTGCGCACGCTGCAGGAACTCTGCTGCCGCTCCACGGGCTTCCTTGCCCCGTCCAAGCTGAGCGTAGCATGCCGCCACATAGCCTTGAATTGGGATCGGCACGTTCGACATTCTGCCAAAGGCAGCCAATGCCTCATCGCATCGTCCGGCATGATAATGGGCAACGCCGACGGTATAGAGGCACTCATCCGGCACCAGCGGGTTCAGGCGCAGTGCGTAGTTCTCACATGAGATGCCGTCGTCCAACTTTCCCGAGCACGTCAGGAAGAATCCCTTCGAGCAATAACTCCAGATGTCATTGGGGTTCAAGGTCGTCGCCGTCTCAAACTGGGCTGCGGCGAGCTCGTAGTTTCCTTTCACGCGGTAATAGGCCCCGGCCAGCATCACGTGCCCGCGGCTATCGAGGTGATCGAGCGCGACCGCCCGCTGCGCCAATTCGAACAACCGTGCCCCTGCAGAGCTGGGTGCCGGCGACCAACTGGAACCAAGTTCTATGTAATATGTGTAGGCCAGCTCGATGTAAGTTTGCGCGTGGTTGGGATCGAGCGCCAGCGCCTGTTCGAAGATCGCCCGCGCCTTGAGAACATCGTCACGACTGCCGCGTGCCAGATGATGCCGTCCGCGCAGCAGATATTCGTATACGGACAGCGGCGGGCTGGCTGCTTTGGACGCGCGAGTACTGTTTTCTGCCTCGATGCGCCCCACCAGGCTGGCGGCAATCGATCGGGTGATCTCATCCTGGACCGCGAAGACGTCACCTAGCAGGCGATCGTAGCTCTCCGCCCAGACGGCCTCGCCGGTACAGGCGTCGATTAGCGTTGCGGAGACACGGATACGCCGGTCCACTGCCCTGACGGTTCCTTTCAGCACATGACGGACGCCTAATTGGCGCCCAACCTGCTCTACCGGGAGGCGGGGATCGCGGCAGGCAAAAGACGATTTGTCGGAGATGACAAATAGGTCCCGGAAGCGGCCAAGTGCGACCACGATGTCACTCGAAATGCCATCGGAGAAGTACTGCTTCTCCGGGTCGCCGCTCAGGTTCTCGAAGGGCAACACGGCGATCGACGGTTTGTCTGGGGGTGTCCGGTCCCCGAACTCACCGGGTGCGATCGGTAACTGGGCGATGGCCTGAGGCCGATCATACGAATACGAATCAGCGGCTTTGTTTAGGGTGAGGTCTTGATCCCGGATCTGCGCATGCAGCTGCTCCGTTTCGGGTGCGGGCGAGACATCCAACTCACGCTGCAGGATCTCGCAACACTGCGCATACTGCTTGAGTGCGAGGCCGCGCTGGCCGTGCTCAACATGGAGCCGCATGAGGGACCGATGAACATCCTCCCGCAACGGATCCAAGGCGAGCAAGCGGTGAGCAAGCCGCGCTGCGCTTTCATACTCTCCCTGTTCGGCTCGGTATTGGAACAGCTTGGCGAGCGCCTCCAGCGCAACTTCCTGAAGGCGCGCGCGCTCTGATCTGAGCCAGGCCTCGAAATCCTCCTCGCGAAGGCTCATGGCGTCCAGAAACTCGCCTTGGTAGAGCGCCATTGCCCGCTCCAGCGCCGCAGGTGCTCCCTCGGCCACCAGGGCCTCGAACTGCAGGGCATCCACCTCCACAGCGGCCGGGTCAATCGCCAAGGTATCGCCACTGCGGACCAGCCAGGCACCATCAAGCTGCATCAGGCACTTGCGCAATGACGCTAGGGTCTGCCTCAGGCTTGTGCGTGCCTGCTCATCGCCGCCGAACGCCCACAAAAGGCCGGCGAGCTTGGCGCGTGGCACCGGCTTTCCACCGGCAAGCGCGAGATAAGCGAGCAGCGCCTGCGCCTTCCTGGTAGTGACAGCCACAGGCCGACCATCGCCCAGGCGCGCCTCAAATGACCCAAGCAACTGAAGTCTGAGAGCAGTCATTTGCTCGTCCGCTGTCTTGGCCCCCACAAGTGTAGCGCAGCGGCGGGCCATGACCAAACGGCCCCTGCAGAGCCTTGGTAGATTTCACGCATTTCTCACGCGCGG
>CAYWVA010000516.1:0-2110 GCA_964461545.1 uncultured Rhizobiaceae bacterium
GGTGGCGCCGGGCGCAGCGCTCCTGTCGCCGCGCGGCCAGGTCCTCGAAGGCGGCATGCCGCGCTTCTTCCGCCGGCTGGCCGAAGGCGTGTTCGACGAGGCCGACGTGCGCCGCCGGGCCGGCGAGCTTGCCGACTTCATCGCCAAGGCTGGTGAGGTCTACAGCCTGCCGGCGCCGATCGCACTGGGGTTCTCCAACGGTGCCAATATTGCCGCCGCCGTGCTGCTGCTCAGGCCTGATGCGCTGTCCGGCGCGGTGCTGCTGCGCGCCATGGTGCCGTTGAGCGAACCGCCTGCCGCCGAACTCTCCGGGACCCCTGTGCTCATCGTGTCGGGGGCTGCCGACCCTATCGTGCCGGCCGACAACGCCGCCCGGCTGGCCGCCATGCTCAAAGCCGCCGGCGCCGCCGTTCGCCACGAGATCGTGCCGGTCGGCCACGGACTGGCCGAGCCCGACGTGGCGCTCGCCAAGGCGTGGTTCGAGGCCTTGTGAGACATGCAAAACTCTTTCCAGGGAGATCGCCTATGCAACTTACCGGCATCCATCACCTCACCGCCGTGACCGCCGACGCGCCGGGCAACGTCGAGTTCTATACCCGCGGCCTCGGCCTGCGGCTGGTCAAGAAGACCGTCAACCAGGACGACGTCAGCGCCTATCACCTGTTCTATGCCGATGCCGTGGGCTCGCCCGGCACCGACATCACGTTCTTCGACTGGCCGGCGACGCCCGAGGTCCGCGGCACCAAAAGCATTGTGCAGACCGCCTTCCGGGTGGCCGGAAACGCCAGTCTGCGCTGGTGGCAGGAGCGCTTGAGCGAACTCGGCATCAGGCACGGTGACATCATGGAGCGCGACGGGCGTTTGACGATCGACTTCGACGACTGGGAAGGCCAGCGGCTTTGCCTGGTCGACGACGGCGGCGCCGACGCCGCCCACCCGTGGGAGAAAAGCCCGGTGCCGCCCGAATACCAGATCCGCGGCCTCGGGCCCATCACCATCTCGATTCCGGCCCTGGAGGCCACCGAGGCGATGCTGACCGAAGTCATGGGGATGCGCCGCGCCCGTCAGTATGGCGACCGATCGCGGCCTGTCCATGTCTATGAGATGGGCGAGGGTGGGCCGGCGGCCGAACTGCATGTGGCCGTTGAGCCCGACCTGATGCCGGCGCGCATGGGAGCGGGCGGGGTCCACCATGTCGCCTTCCGCACTCCCGACGAAACAACCTACCAGGGCTGGATCGAGCGTTTGCGCCAGCTCCAGGTACCGTCGAGCGGCCCGGTCGACCGCTACTATTTCCGCAGCCTGTATTTTCGCGAGCCCAACGGAATCCTGTTCGAGATCGCCACCGATGGTCCGGGCTTCGCCACTGACGAGCCGGCGGAAAGCCTTGGTGAGCGCCTGGCGCTGCCGCCGTTCCTTGAGCCGCGGCGGGCCGCCATCGAGGCTGGCCTCAAGCCGCTGTAGAGGCCTCCTGCGGGGCCCGGCGAGGGAGTGCGCCCCCCGGGCTATCCGTCGAGAAAGCTGCGGAGCTTGCGCGAGCGCGACGGGTGCTTGAGCTTTCTCAGCGCCTTGGCCTCGATCTGGCGGATGCGCTCGCGGGTCACCGAGAACTGCTGGCCGACCTCTTCGAGCGTGTGGTCGGTGTTCATGCCGATGCCGAAGCGCATGCGCAAGACGCGCTCCTCGCGCGGCGTCAGCGAGGCCAGCACCCGCGTCGTGGTCTCGCGCAAGTTCGCCTGGATCGCCGCGTCGATGGGCAGAATCGCGTTCTTGTCCTCGATGAAGTCGCCGAGATGGGAGTCTTCCTCATCGCCGACGGGCGTCTCGAGCGAGATCGGCTCCTTGGCGATCTTCATCACCTTGCGGACCTTTTCGAGCGGCATCGACAGCTTTTCGGCGAGCTCTTCTGGCGTCGGCTCGCGGCCGATCTCGTGCATCATCTGGCGGCTCGTGCGCACGATCTTGTTGATGGTCTCGATCATGTGCACCGGAATGCGGATGGTGCGCGCCTGATCGGCGATCGAGCGGGTGATGGCCTGGCGGATCCACCAGGTAGCGTAGGTGGAGAACTTGTAGCCGCGGCGGTACTCGAACTTGTCGACCGCCTTCA
>CAYWVA010000517.1:0-2108 GCA_964461545.1 uncultured Rhizobiaceae bacterium
TGCTGTACTGGAGCCGGCACTACCGCAACATGCCGGGCCAGGGCGACCTGCCGGTGACCGACTTCATGCGCGCGGTGGCGGCGACCGGCTATGCCGGGCCGCTGTCGCTGGAAGTCTTCAACGACCAGTTCCGCGGCGGCTCGCCGAAGTCGGTCGCCGTCGACGGCAAGCGCTCGCTCGTCAACCTGATGGACCACATCCGACGAGTCGAACCGATGGCCGCCCCCGTGCCGGCCGCCCCGGTACCGGCCACCATGCCCGATCGCATCGCGGTCGAGGGCGTGGAGTTCGTCGAGTTCTCGGCCGATGAGCGGGAGGGCCAGGAGCTTGCCGCCCTCCTGCGCACCATGGGCTTTGCCGAACGGGGCCGCCACAAGAACCGCGACGTCACGCTGTTCCGCCAGGGCGGCATCAACATCGTCATCAACACCGAGAAGGAAGGCCTCGCCCATTCCTCCTACGTCGTTCACGGCACGTCTGCCTATGCCATGGGCCTCAAGGTCGAGGATGCCGCAGCGACCGTCGAGCGCGCCAGGGCCCTTGGAGCCGACCCCTTCGCCGAGCGCCGCGGGCCCGGCGAACTGACGATCCCCGCCATCCGCGGCGTGGGCGGCGGGGTGATCTATTTTATCGACGCCAAGAGCGAGCTGTCACGGGTCTGGGAAGTCGAGTTCGAGCTGTTGCCGGAAGTAGCTGCACCCGATGCCGGCCTGGCCCGTGTCGATCATGTCGCCCAGACGATGAACTACGAGGAGATGCTGAGCTGGGTGCTGTTCTATACCTCGATATTTCGCACCGGCAAGCTTCCCATGGTCGATGTCGTCGACCCCGGCGGCCTGGTGCGCAGCCAGGTGATCGAGAGCAGCGACGGGGCTTTGCGCCTGACGCTGAACGGGGCGGAGAACCGCAAGACGCTGGCCGGGCTGTTCATCGCCGAAAGTTTCGGGTCCTCGATCCAGCACCTGGCCTTCGCCACAGACGACATTTTCGCCGCCGCCTCCAGGATGCAGGACCTCGGCTTCAATCCGCTCGACATTTCGCCGAACTACTATGACGACCTGGAGGCGCGCCTGGATCTCGCCCCCGACCTGACCTCGCGTCTCAAGTCGGCGCAAATCCTCTACGATCGCGACGAGGCGGGGGAATTTTTCCAGTTTTACAGCCGCAGCTACGGCGAGGGCTTTTTCTTCGAGATCGTGGAGCGCCGGGGCGGCTATCACGGCTATGGCGCCGCGAACGCCCCATTCCGCATCGCCGCCCAGCGGCGCACGCTTCCTCCGAAGGATGTGCCCGGCGTTTAGCCCGTCTTATTCAGTGCGCCCCGAGGGCGCACGGCCACCCTCGAATCCGGCCGTTCGGCGGCGTGGGCCGGCCTCGGCCTCGCCGGGACCGCGGCAACGATCGCTGTCGCTGCGGTTCTCCAAGCATGAACAGACCGTCGGTGCGGGTCGTGTAAACGGCCGCTCAGCCGGTCAGGGTGGGCAGGACCCGCTCGCGCACCGATTGCAGATGCGCCCGCATCCGCGCCGCAGCGCCGACAGCGTCGCGTGCCTCGATGGCCGCAAACACGGCATCGTGTTCGTCGAAGCTGCGGTGGTCGGGCGGCGGTAGCCTGGTGGAGCGCAGCTGGCCCCAGACGATCGACCGGCGGACCGCGTTCAGCGTGTCGAAGAGGTAGACCAGGAGCTTGTTGTGCGTGGCCTCGGCGATGGCGTGGTGGAAGTTGTTGTCCCAGGCCTCGTAGGTGCGCCATTCCCGCGCCGAGCGGCAGCGCTGGCTGCAGGTCCGGATGGCGTCGAAATCCTGTTTCACGCCGTTCAGCGCCGCCGTGCGCGCCAATTCGGGCTCCACGGCCAGACGCGCGTCGAGAACCAGGGCGGGACTGGCGAGCTGGATGAGGAATTCGACGTCGTCGAGATTGTGGACCGGCCGTGCCCCGATGAAGGTGCCCCGGCCGACATGGCGCCAGATCAGCCCGTCGGCCTCCATGTCGGCAAGGGCCCGGCGCAGGTCGCTGCGGGAGACCCCGAGCAGCTGGCAGAACCGCCGCTCGGCGGGTAGCTTGTGATTGTGGCTGAGGCCCTCCTCGGCGATGAGCAGCTTGATCC
>CAYWVA010000518.1:0-2105 GCA_964461545.1 uncultured Rhizobiaceae bacterium
AAGGTGATCGAGGGCGCCAACCACTTTTTCGCCGACAAGATCGACGAGTTGGCCGAAATATGCGGGACCTATCTCGACCACAGGCTGAAGGCGAACGTTTAGGCCCTCTTTGACCTCACGCCTCAAGTCGGTCGAAGGACGAGGCAGGTTTGCTCCCCCTCCCCCTCGGGTGAACCTCGGGGGAGGGGGAACTGGGGGCGCCACGCGACGCAATCGCTCAATCGCCGCGAGCGCTAGTTCCTGAGATCCGCCAGCAACTCTTTCAGGGCTGCCTGGCGCTCGCGGAACATCGCCTCGACCTGCTCGCGGTTCATGACGCGCAGCGGCGAGCCGGTCTCGTGCATGCGATTCTTGACCTGATCGTTCTCGAACATGACAGGAAGCCGCTCGGCCAGAAAGTCCAGCACCTCGTCGGGCACGCCTTCGGCGGCGGCGATGCCGCGGAAATTGACGCTGGAATCGTCGATGTCGTAGCCAAGTTCCTTGAAGGTGGGGACGTCGGGCAGGAACTCATTGCGCTCCAGATCGGCCACCGCAAGGATTCGCAGGCGGTCCTGATTGCGGAAGGCATCGGCCAGATTGTTGAAGCCGGCCTGCACCTGACCGCCCATGACCAACTGCATCGCCTCCACCCCGCCGCGCTGGGCCGGAATGAAGTTGAGGTCGACCTCGGCGGCCTTTTCGAGCTGCAGCGCGGCGACGTGGTGGCCGACATAGAGCCCGGCACCGGAGACCGTGAGCTGCCCTGGATGCTCCTTGGCCCAGGCGACGAGATCGTCCACCGTCTCGAATTCGCTGTCGCTGCCGACCATCAGCACCGCCGGGTCGGCGCCCCAGTTGGCCAGCGGCTTGATGTTTTCGGTATTGTACTGCGTGTCGAAGACGATCGACTGGGCAATCATGTGCGGCAGGTTGTAGGCGGTCAACGTGTAGCCGTCCTTGGAGCCGCTCTCGATGATCCAGTTCCAACCGACCTGGCCGCCGGCGCCGGGGCGATTGAGGATCACCATGGGCTGGCCGAGAAGGTCTTCGTTGGCAGCGACCATGGTGGCGATGCGGGCCTGGAAGTCGGTGGCCCCGCCCGGACCGTAGGAGACGACGACGCTGATCGGCCGGTCCGGGTAATCGGCAACTGCCGGCGACGATGCCGCCATAGCCATGAGGCCGGCGACGGCGAGCGCCCCGAGCGTCGCTGTGAAATCAAGGATCGTGCGTTTCATGTGGTTTCCTCCATTGGCCTGACTGGCCGTTCTGGTTGGGTCCGGTGCGGCACGAGCATAGCCCCGCGTCCGGATCGGCGCCGGCCTGGGATCATGGCAACAGCCCGGCCGGCAACTGGGCCCTCAGCACGAGGGCAAACACCACGTATAGCGTGGCCACGAAGAGCCCACCGTAGACCGCCCGCAGCACCAGCCGCAACGGGTCAAACGGCGCCGCCCTGGCATAGATGGTGGTGAGCACCAGGAAAGCTACGAAAGCGGATGTGTAAAAGCCCAAGCGCTCGAGCACCAGGAGATAACCCGCCATCACCGCAAAGGCCGGCCACATCCGCCCCAGCGGAAACGGCTCGGCTTCGACCGTCGAGACCACACCGGCGCGCCGGCGCAGCACCACATCAGCCACCATGAACAGGCTCAGCACGATCATCGCCGCGCCGATCAGCTTGGGGAACTGAAAGGCCTCCGGCCTGGCGCCGTAAAAGGCCGCTGCCGTCAGCAAGGTGGCAACCGCAAGTGTGCCAAGGGGGATGGCCAGCGCGCTCCTCATGGGGCCGTCTCCGCCGCTCCTGGTCTGGCGCGCCGCCGCCGCGCCTGGCGGACCTCGAGCATGATCGAGTAGCCGAGCGACAGCACGCATAGTGCAATCATGGTCAACACGATGGGCCCGGTGGTGAAATAGACGAAGGTCCCCACCGTCGGCCCCGCGATCATCTGGCCTTGCAGAAAGGCGCCCTCAGCGATCGGCCCGAGAATGATGCCGAGCACCACCGGCGCCGGCTCGAAGCCGACCTTCATTGCCAGATACATGCCCGAGCCGAGCACGAACATGATCAGCACGTCGGAAAAGTTGTTCTGGATGGAGTAGGTGCCGAACACCGCCAGCAC
>CAYWVA010000519.1:0-2101 GCA_964461545.1 uncultured Rhizobiaceae bacterium
TCCTTCCCTCCCCTAGAAAAGGGGAGGGTCAGGGAGGGGATTGATCGGCGCCTCCGGTAACTCGCCGGCACCCGTCAACCCCCACCCGGCGCTGACGCGCCGACCTCCCCCTTTCTGGGGGAGGTGGAGCAAGCGTAGCAACCGTGGCCCGTGGGTCCTCGCGTCAAGCGCGAGGACGTCAAGGGGAGGAGTTATGCAAACATCCCGCGCAGGCGGGAACCCAGCTGCGGTCTGGTCAACGTCTCTGGGTCCCCGCTTCCGCGGGGACGAGCGATAAACTCAGCCATATGTCATCTTGCTCTAATTCAAGGCGGGGCTGGGGCGGCGCCCGGCCGCCAAGCGGGCTTGCCTTTGAACAGGCCATCAGGTTTAGTATCGAGCCCAAGGCCGCCGTTGGACAATCGTGCGCCGCCGACATCTCACCAGGGAGGAAGTAACAATGGACCGTCGTTTCTTTATCAGGTCAACTGGCATGCTTGGCGCCGGCGCCGCCACCGGGGCGCTTGCCGCCCCGGCCATCGCCCAGGAGCGCACCGAGTGGAGCATGGTGACGACCTGGCCTGCTGGTTTCCCCGGCCTCGGCGTCAGTGCTGCCCGTTTCGCCGAGCGCGTCAACCAGATGAGCGACGGGCGCCTCACCATCCGTGTCTACGGCGCCGGCGAGCTGGTGCCGCCGTTCGAATCCTTCGACGCGGTGAACCGGGGCACGGCGCAGATCATGCACGCCACGCCGTACTACTGGCAGGGCAATCACCCCGCGCTCAACTTCTTCACCTCTGCCCCCTACACCATGCTTGCATTCGAGCACGATGCCTGGATGCAGCACGGCGGCGGCCAGGAGCTGATGGACGAGGTCTATGACCAGTTCGGACTCAAGGGCTGGAACTCCGGCAACACCGGAACCCAGATGGGCGGCTGGTTCCCCAACCCGATCAACAGCGTCGACGATGTGCGGGGCCTGAGCTTCCGCACTGCCGGTCTCGGCGGCGAGGTGTGGCGCCAGGTCGGCATGAACGTGCAGACCATGCCGGCAGGCGAGATCTTCCCGTCGCTGCAGTCCGGCGCGCTCGACGCCGCGGAATGGGTGGGGCCGTGGAATGACCTCGCCCTCGGTCTCCATCGCGTCCGCAGCCACTACTACTATCCGAGCATCATCGAGCCCAGCGCGGCAACCGAGGTGACGGTCAACAAGTCCGCCTATGAACAGCTGCCGGCCGATCTGCAGCTCATCATCGAAGTGGCGGCCCAGGCCGAAAACAACCTGATGACCGCCGACTTCAACGCCAATAACCTGCAGGCGCTCGATGCCCTGATCAACGAGCATAACGTCAGTGTCGAGCAGTTTCCCGAGGAGGTCATTGTCGCTCTCGCCGAGGCGTCAGCCGAGGTTGTGGCCGACATCGCCGGTCGCGACGAGCTTACCGGCAGAGTCGTCGATTCGATGGTGCAGTTCCGCCAAAACGCGGTGCGCTGGACCTCGACGGGCGAGAACGCCTTTGCCGCGACGCGGCTCAAGGACATCCCGTTCCCCGCCTGATCAAGCGTAGTGACGCAGCGGCAGCTGTTCGCCGATCGGCGCTAGCTGCCGCTGTGCTCCGTCAGATCAGCGCGAATAGAACTCGACCACCAGGTTCGGCTCCATGTGCACCGGATAGGGCACTTCGGAGAGGCCCGGGACCCGGGTGAGCCGCGCCGTCATCTTCTTGTGGTCGACCTCGACATAGTCCGGGACGTCGCGTTCGGGAAGCTGCATCGCCTCCAGTACCAATGCCATCTCCTTGGCCTTGTCGCGTACCTCGACGAGATCGCCGGGCTTGACCTTGTAGCTCGGGATTGTGACCCGCTGGCCGTTGACGCTGACATGGCCGTGGCTCACAAACTGGCGCGCCGCCCACACGGTGGGCACAAACTTGGCACGATAGACGATGGCATCGAGGCGGCGCTCGAGAAGCCCGATGACATTCTCCGACGTGTCGCCCTTCATGCGCGCCGCTTCCGTGTAGACGCGAAAAAACTGCTTCTCGGTGATGTTGCCGTAATAGCCCTTGAGCTTCTGCTTGGCCTTGAGCTGGACCCCGAAGTCGGAGAGCTTGCCCTTGCG
>CAYWVA010000520.1:0-2098 GCA_964461545.1 uncultured Rhizobiaceae bacterium
CGTGACTTCCGAATCCCCTGGCACTCGGTTGTGGGATGGCGCTGTCCATCAGTGCCTGCATAGAGTAGCGTCCTGTCTCATAGGTTGGTGTCCCGTCTCATGGGCTCCAAGGGGATGGGCATGAGCGAAGAGCAGGTCGAACGCCGGCTTGCCGCCATATTGGCGGCCGACGTGGTGGGCTACAGCCGTCTGATGGAGGCAAACGAAGAGCGCACGCTGGGCGCGCTGAGGCAGCATCGCCGCGAGTTCTTCGATCCCACGGTCGCCAAGCATGGCGGGCGCGTCTTCAAGGCGATGGGCGACGGTTTCCTGGTCGAATTCGGCAGCGTTCTCAACGCCACGCGCTGCGCCGTCGAGATTCAGCGCGGCATGCTGGAGCGCAATGCAGGGGTTCCCGAAGACCGGCACATCAAGTTTCGCATCGGGGTCAATCTGGGCGACATCATTGTCGACGGCGACGACTTCTATGGCGATGGCGTGAACATTGCGGCGCGGCTGCAGGAGATGGCAGAACCGGACGGCATCTGTATCACTAGCGGCGTCCATGAGCAGGTCGAGAAGAAGCTCGCGCTTGCGTACGATGATCTCGGCGCGCTCCTCGTCAAGAATATGGAACGGCCGCTTCATGTCTTTCGAATCAGTATCAGCACGCCCCCCACGGCGGCATCAATCAGCGCCTACACGCCGGCAAGACCATCCATAGCCGTGCTCCCTTTCACCAACATGAGCGGCGATCCGGTGCAGCAGTATTTCAGCGATGGTATCACAGAAGACATCATCACAGACCTGTCGAAGGTTTCCGGTCTCTTCGTTCTCAACCGCAACACTGTCTTCAGCCACAAGGAGAAGACTTCGAACTTGACGCGCATTGCAAGGGATCTGGGCGTCGCCTATGTGGTCCAGGGCAGCGTTCGTAAGGCCGGGAACCAAGTCAGGATCAATGCCCAATTGATCGAAGGGGCGACCGACCGCCATATTTGGGCCGACCGCTACGACCGAAATCTCACGGACATCTTCGCGATTCAGGACGAGATAACCAAAACCATCGTCGAGCAGCTCAAGGTCAAGCTGCTGCCGGAGGAGAGAAAGGCAATCGAGCAGGCGCCGACAAAAAATGTCGAGGCCTATACGCACTATCTGAGAGGCCGCCAATTTTTCCACATGGGAACCAAATCATCCATGACGCTGGGTCGGCGGATGTTTGCGAGGGCAGTGGACTTGGATCCGCGCTTCGCACGCGCCTATGCCGGCATGGCCTATTGCGATTCGCGCCTGTGTTTTCGATACGGCGCTACCATCTCGGCCGACGAAATCCTTGCTACCGCCCGCAAGGCTCTGGCGATTGACCCTAATCTGGCTGAAGCCCATGCGGCACTCGGCTACGCTTTGATGATTAGCGACCGTCGCGCCGAGGCGGCTTCGACCTTCGAACAAGCTCTCGCGCTGGGCCCCTATTGTTATGAGGCCAATGAACTATATGCCGAGTTTTGCTTCACTGGGGGCGATTTCGATCGTGCCGCACGGTATTTCCTTCGTGCCATGGAAATTCAGCCCGACGATTATCAGTCAACGTTTCTCCTCGTGCTAGTCCTTCAGTCGCTCGGGCAGCCTGAGGAAGCGGCACGATATGCGCGCCTTGGATTGAGAAGAGCCGAGGAGGCGCTGAGGCTTCACCCGGAGAGCTCCAGGCCCGCGCAGCAGGGCGCTGCCGCGCTGGCGTTCCTTGGCGAGCGTGACCGGGCGGAGGAATGGCTGGAGCGAGCCCTGGCGATCGATCCGGATGACGTTGTCGGCTACTATAATGCTGCCTGCACCTATTCGCTGCTGGGCGAGGCGGACAGGGCCATCGACCTGTTAGAGATTTGCTTGCAGCAGTTTGCACCCGAACGCAAACTGTGGCTCGAGAAGGATTCCGATCTCGACCCTATCCGCACGCACCCGCGCTATCAAAGCCTTCTTCAGCTGGCCGGGTTACCGCCAGCAAGCGATTCTGGGCAAGTCAGTTCGTGAACTGAGGACTGTCCGACCTGGACAAGTTGGCGAATTGGCCGGTCCTTCGTGGGCCACCGAAGCGGCCGTCCCGGCATGTCAGCATTTG
>CAYWVA010000521.1:0-2088 GCA_964461545.1 uncultured Rhizobiaceae bacterium
GCTGGCCGAGGGCGCGATCGATCCCGACAGCGAGTGCGGCCTCGCCGCGCGCGCCATGGGCGTGGTCACGACCCACTTTCCTCGGGCCAAGGATCCGCCTTCACCCGATCGGAGCCATCCCGGAATCGCGGTCGATCTCGGCGCCTGCATCCGCTGCATGCGCTGCGTCCAGGCCTGTCGCGAGGTCGAAGTCAATGATGTGATCGGCATGGCCTATCGAGGCGCGCGGACCAAGGTCGTCTTCGACCTCGACGATCCGATGGGTGAGTCGACATGTGTCAGCTGCGGCAGCTGCGCCCAGGCCTGCCCGACCGGCGCCATCCGTCTGGTGCCACGGCCATGACGACGGCGGCAATTGACAGCCTTTGCCCCTACTGCGGGGTCGTCTGCCAGGTCCGCTATCACCTCGACGGCGACCGAATCCGCTGGGCCGAAGGCCTCGACGGCCCAGCGAACCGTGGCCGCCTGTGCGTCAAGGGCCGCTTCGGTTGGGATTACGCGCACCATCCCGATCGCCTCACAACCCCGCTGGTGCGCCGAGCTGATGCACCGAAGGTGCCGAACCCCGAGCGCCCGCACTCTCAGTTCCGCCCGGCGAGCTGGGACGAGGCCCTGGAGCGCACCGCCGCGGGTCTGGTCGCGATTCGCGAGCGGCATGGCCCGCAGGCGCTCGGCGGCTTCGGCACGGCCAAGGGCTCCAACGAGGAGGGCTATCTGTTCCCGAAGCTCGTGCGGACCGGCTTCGGCACCAACGCCGTCGACCATTGCGCGCGGCTCTGCCATTCCAGCTCGGTTGTGGCGCTCATCGACCAGCTCGGCTCGGGCGCCGCCACCGCTGCTTATACCCAGATCGAGAACGCCGATCTGGCGCTGGTGGTCGGCGTCAACCCGAGCCGCAGCTTCCCGGTCGCGGCGTCGATCTTTAAGCGCGCCGCCCGGCAGCGTGGCGTGAAGCTCATCGTCATCGATCCGCGGGCCAGCGAGTTCGCAGAGCACGCCGACATCGTCATTACGCACAAGCCGGGCACCGACATCCCGCTGCTCAACGCGATGGCACACACTTTGATCGCCGAAGGCCTCTGCGACGAGGAGTTTCTGCGGCGACGCGTGAGCGGCTACGCGGCGTTCCGGCGAAGCATCGAGCCCTGGTCGCCCGAAGCGGTCGCGCCGCGTTGCGGCGTAGACGCCGCCCTGATTCGCGAAGCCGCACGTGCCTATGGCTACGCCCGGGCCGCGTTTACCCTCTGGGGCATGGGCATCACCCAGCACGTCCACGGCGTGCGCAACGCCCGCTGCCTCGTCAACCTCGCCCTTCTCACCGGGAACGTCGGGCTGCCCGGGACCGGGCTGCACCCCATGCGCGGCCAGAGCAACGTGCAGGGCGTGAGCGACATGGGCGTGCTGCCGAACTTCCTGCCGGGGTACGCCAAAATTTCCGATGCTGCCGAGCGGGCGCGCTTCGAGCAGGCATGGGGTGCGCCTGTGCCGGCGGTGCCGGGCCTCACGATCGTCGAGATGATCAACGCCGCCGCGCTCGGCCAGATCAAGGGCCTCTATTTCATGGGCGAGAACCCGGCGATGAGCGATCCCGACGCGGGCCACGTCCGAGAGGCTCTCTGCCGGCTCGACCACCTCGTGGTCCAGGACATTTTCCTGACCGAGACCGCCGCGCTCGCCGACGTGGTGCTGCCGGCCACATCCATGTTCGAGAAGTGGGGCTCGTTCACCAACACGAACCGTCAGGTGCAAATCTCCCGGCCGGTATTGGCGCCGCGCGGTGACGCTGCGCAGGACCTTTGGATTCTCCAGGAGATCGCGCGCCGCCTGGGCCTTGATTGGTCCTATGCCGATCCATCCGCGGTCTGGGACGAGGTGCGCGCCCTGTGGCCGGCCATCGGAGGGATTCCGTGGGAGCGCCTCGAGCGGGACGGCTCGGTCCAGTATCCCTGCGTTGCGAAGGATCGTTCCGGCGAGGATGTGCTCTTTCCCGAGCGCTTCGCGACGCCCGATGGACGGGCGAAGCTCGTCCCGGTCGAGCCCGTCGCGCCCGCCGAAACGCCAGACGTGGCCTACCCGATGGTGCTGATC
>CAYWVA010000522.1:0-2084 GCA_964461545.1 uncultured Rhizobiaceae bacterium
CTACGGCACACTTGGCGTAAAGCAATCGTGGGATATCGATGTGCTGACCACGCCGGATCACGCACTTGCCGGACGGCGTTTGCTCACTGACCTGGGCTACCAGGTATTTGGCTCGGGCGATGTCGATGAAGGCAAGTTCCCGCGCTTCAGCGTATTCGCCAACCAGGCGGCCTTCTTCAATGCGGCACTCGACACGTCTGTCGAACTGCACTGGCGGATCATCCGCAATGACCAACTCATCCCCGATATAGGCGCCCACTCGCCAGCTCAGGCGGTGCCCATCGCAGGTGTCGGCGTGCGCACCTTGCAGGACGAACCACTGTTTGCTTATCTGTGCGCCCACGGCACCTGGCATGGCTGGAGAAGACTCAAATGGCTGGCCGACCTCGGCGCCTTTCTCGCCCGTCGCGACCAGGCCGCGGTCGAGCGGCTGTACCGCGCCGCGATCGACCTTGGGGCCGGCCGAACGCCTGCCGTGGCGCTGCTGTTGTGTCACCTGCTGCTCGAGCTACCGCTGTCGGACGCTCTGCTCCGCGAACTGCGGGCCGATCGCGTGACAACTGCGCTCGTTGCCAACTCCCTTTATTGCATGAGCTACGGGCGGGGCGAGGCGGAGTACTTCGGTTCTTCCGTGCCAGGCATGCGAATCAAGGTCGCAAGCCTCTTTCTGGCCCCCGGCCACCGCTTCTTCTGGAGCCAAGTGCGGACGAAATTGACGGACGCGGGGGTCAGGGCGACAATGGAATTGCCGCGGCCGCTCGCTTTCCTGTATTATTTGGTGCGCGTGCCACTGTGGCTGACGCGTCAACGGCGGTCTGATCGGTAGGCCAACCGGAGGATGTCCATGCTGGCAAAGCTGAAGGCGCTGTCGCCGAGCGAAGGCGCCCTGTTGGCCGGTGCCATGGTGACCCTCGGCATCGCTGCGCTGGCGATTGCAATCGTTCCTTTCCGGCGGATCGCCAGGTCTGTCGCCCAGCGGCCGGCGCGACCGGCGCCGGCAATGGCCGATCGTGAGCGCATCATCGCTGAGGTGCGCTGGGCAGTTCGGATTTGCGCCCGACGCGCGCCGTGGCGGGCGAAATGCTTTGAACAGAGTCTGGCCGCGCTGTGGCTGCTCCGCCGCCGAGGCATCGCTGCCAACCTGCATTACGGCGTCGCCCAGCGAACCGGGCAAGGCTTGGCCGCCCATGCCTGGCTCCGCGCCGGCGCCGACGACGTCGTCGGCTGCGAACATAGCAACGAATTCATCGAATTGGCCCGATTCGGGCAGGCGCCGCCCGCCTAGAAATCCGTCGGCGCACCGCCCTCCTCGGTTCGTCTGGCGACAAAGGCATCGAGCTCCTCGGCGATTGCCGGGTCGATGGCTGGCGGCTCGTATTCGGCCAATGCCTGCTTCCATAACACATTGGCCTTCTGCCACGCCTCAGGCCGGCCGTTGGCGTCCCACTGCTGGTAGTTGCGCCAGTCGGAGATGAGGGGCGCATAGAAGGCGTTGGAGTAGCGCGACAGCGTGTGGGCGGCGCCGAAGAAATGGCCGCCGGGACCGACCTCGCGGATCGCATCCAGTCCGAGTGTGTCGTCACTGATCTCGAGCGGCTGGAGGAACTCCATCACCATCTGGATCAAATCGCAGTCGAGTACGAACTTTTCGAAGGAAGCCACCAGGCCGCCCTCCATCCAGCCCGCGGCATGCATCACCATGTTGCCGCCGCCCATGGTCACCGCCCACAGCGAAAACACCGACTCATACGCCGCCTGGGCATCGACGGCATTGGCCGCGCAGGTGTTGGAGCTGCGATAGGGCACGCCGTAGCGCCTGGCCAGCTGGCCGCCGATCACCACCGCCTTCATGTATTCGGGCGTGCCGAAGGCCGGTGCGCCCGACTTCATGTCGACGTTGGAGGTAAACCCGCCATAGATGAACGGCGCTCCCGGCCGCACCACCTGGGTCATGACCAGACCGGCCAGCGCCTCGGCATTCTGCTCCACCAGGGCACCGGCGATGGTCACCGGTGCCATGGCGCCGGCGAGCGTGAACGGCGTCACGCACACCGCCTGGTTGCGCGACGACAGCTCCATGATGC
>CAYWVA010000523.1:0-2079 GCA_964461545.1 uncultured Rhizobiaceae bacterium
TACGGTGGTCGGATTCTGACGACGCTGATGATGCTGGCCAGCGCGGCCTCGATCTGGCTGCTGACCTATGCCGAGTCATTTCCGGCCATTCTCCTGGCCGCACTGGGCATCGGCCTGGCCGGCGGCACCTTCATCACCGGCATTACCTTCACTTCCTACTGGTATCCGAAAAAGAACCAGGGCACCGCCCTGGGCATTTTCGGCATGGGCAATGCCGGCGCGGGCCTGACCAACTTCGGCGCGCCCCTGATCATGGTGGCCCTGGGCTGGCAGGGCACGGCCATGGTCTATGCCATCCTCATGGGGGTTTCGGCCATCCTGTTCTGGCTGCTGACCGAGGATGACCCGGCCACACGAGCGCGACGCAGTGGCGAGGCGAGCGGCGCCACCCTGAAGGAACAGCTCGAACCGCTGCGCTACCTGCAAGTCTGGCGCTTCGGGCTATATTACTTCTTTGTTTTCGGCGCCTTCGTAGCCCTCGCCTCCTGGTTGCCACGCTACTACACGGGCATGTACGACATGTCGATTGCCGCGGCTGGCACGCTGGCGGCCAGTTACTCCCTTTCAGCCAGCGTGTTTCGTGCGGTCGGCGGCTGGATGTCTGACAAGTGGGGCGCCCGGAGGGTCATGTACTGGACCTTCGGTGTCTCCATGGTCTGCCTTTTCATCCTTTCCTATCCGGCAACGACCTATATCGTGGAAGGCATACGCGAACCGATCGAGTTCCATATCGGCATCGGCGTGGTCGGCTTCACGATCGTCGCTTTTTGCCTCGGTTTCGTCATGTCGCTGGGCAAAGCCGCGGTGTACAAGCACATCCCGGTCTACTACCCCAACAACGTCGGTTCGGTCGGCGGCATGGTGGGGATGATCGGCGGCCTGGGCGGCTTCTTCCTGCCGATCGTATTCGGCGTTCTCAACGACTGGACCGGCATCTGGACGACGCCGTTTATGTTCCTGTTTGTCATGGTCGCCAGTGCCATGGCCTGGATGCACTTCGCCATCCTGCGCATGGAGCGGCGCAAGTTCCCGGGACTGAAGCGTCTGCGCGATCTGCCCGAAGCTGTTCCACCAGGCCAGAAAATGCACACGGGCTACGAGGCCGAGGCGCGCGGATGATCTTTCCAGAAATGCACTTTTCTTTTCCTTTGCCAATTGCATTGAAACCATTGCAAGCCAGTGCTTGCCAGGAGCCAGGACAATGAGCTATCTCCTCAACCAGCTGGCCTACTTCCGCAGGGAGAAGGACCAGTTTTCCGGCGGTCACGGCGTGACCACCAACAATTCCCGGCGCTGGGAGGACGCCTATCGCCAGCGCTGGCAACACGACAAGGTGGTGCGCTCGACCCATGGGGTCAACTGCACGGGTTCGTGTTCCTGGAAGATCTATGTCAAGAACGGCCTGGTGACCTGGGAAACCCAGCAGACGGACTATCCGCGCACCCGTCCCGGCCTGCCCAATCATGAACCCCGCGGCTGTGCCAGGGGGGCCAGTTTTTCCTGGTACATCTACAGCGCCAATCGAGTCAAGTACCCGATGATCCGGCGTCGATTGATCGAACTCTGGCGCGCGGCCCGTCAGTCGCACAACGATCCGGTTGAGGCATGGAAGTCCATCCAGGACGATGCTGGCAAGGCGACCAGCTACAAGTCGCGGCGTGGCCTGGGCGGCTTTGTTCGCGCCAATTGGGAAGAAATCAACGAGATCATTGCCGCGGCCAATGTCCACACCGCCAAGCAGTGGGGTCCGGACCGGATCATCGGCTTTTCGCCCATCCCGGCCATGTCCATGGTTTCGTACGCTGCCGGCACCCGCTACCTGTCGCTGATCGGCGGCACCTGCATGAGTTTTTATGACTGGTATTGCGATCTGCCACCGGCCTCACCGCAAACCTGGGGCGAGCAGACCGACGTGCCCGAGTCAGCCGACTGGTTCAACTCGACCTTCCTGATGATGTGGGGATCGAACGTGCCGCAGACGCGCACGCCTGATGCGCATTTCATGACCGAGGCCCGTTACCGGGGGACCAAGACGGTGACCGTGACGCCGGACTATTCGGAAGCCGCCAAGTTCGGCGA
>CAYWVA010000524.1:0-2067 GCA_964461545.1 uncultured Rhizobiaceae bacterium
GTTCTAGTGGCTTTTGCGGACCAAGGCCAGACGGAGCGGTGATGAGGTGTCTCAAATGCGGATGACCAAGGTCCGCGCAGGCGCGTGGCTGGGGGACTAGGATTCGAACCTAGACTGGCGGAGTCAGAGTCCGCTGTCCTACCATTAGACGATCCCCCAAAGAGGTGCAGGTAAGATAACGGTCTAGATAACGTCGGGTTCCCGGCGATGCAAGTGCTTCACGACGCCAAGCCCGAGGGGCCACGCCCTCGAGCCCGGCGGCAATGATCAGCCGTCAGCGCCCGTGGCTTATCGGCACATCCGGTATTGGCCCGAATGGGCGAGAAACAGGCCGGTGGCCGGATTGAACGAACGGTACTTGGCCCCGCAATAGGCGTACCATTCCGGCGTCCAGGGCTCGGGGCCCTCGCTGTAATGCACCGGCGGGGCATTGTGGCTGTGCATGCAGTCATTGAAAGCCTGGTGATAAATCGCGTTCCAGCGGTTGGACTGGTTGGCGGCACCACCCACGACGCCGACGCCGGTGCCGATCGCGGCTCCGGTGCCGGCACCCTTCCTGCCGCCGACGATGCCGCCGATGATGGCCCCAGTGACGGCCCCGCCGACGGCGCTGCCGAGCACCTCGCCGCCATGGGCATGCTGCGAGGCTTGGTTGCGCGCAAAACTGTCACAATAGGCCGCCGCGGACTGGGCGCTGGCGCCGGTGGCGCCAAGTGCCGTCAGCAGCCCGACGGCACAAACGGCGGTCAGCATCTTGTCGAGTCTCAAGGCGAACATGGCAACCCCTCCATTGTTGAGCGCAAGCGGTCCCCCGGCGCTGTCGTGGCACGAATATGCCGGATAATGCGTTGAAAATGCGGCTGGACTCCCATAGTCGCCAATTTCTTCGGCTTCGTTGACCTGCGAAGGATGGTCGCATTCGGCAGCCATGGAGGTGAGCGCCAGCAGTAGTGTCGTGGCGCGGATCCGTTCCAAATGTGGGCTTCAGATGATCGATATTTCGCAGCTCTCCAAGCAGGTCTCGGCAACCAGCCGGCGCAGCGGCGGGCGCGAGGCGCGCCGGCGCGAGCGGGCAGCACCCCAGGCGTCGTTGCCCACGCTGGTTCGCAAGATTCCGGTTTACGACATCCTTGCCGAGGACGCGGTCGAACTCATCCATGATGAATCGTGCCGCATCCTCGAAGATGTCGGGATCGACTTCCGCGACGACGAGGCGGCCGCCATGTGGATGGCTTCCGGTGCCGATGTGCAAAACTATCGGGTGAGGATCGATCGCGGTCAACTCATGGAGCTGGTGGCCAAGATCCCGCCGCACTACACCATGCATGCCCGCAATCCGGCCCGCACGGTGACGGTCGGCGGCGACAACTCGATCTTTGTGCCAATGTACGGCGCCCCTTATGTGCGCGATCTCGACAATGTCCGGCGCTACGGAGCGCTCGGCGATCTGCAGAACTTTCACAAGCTCGCCTACATGGCCCCGGCGCTCCATTCGACGAGCTCGATCATCTGCGAGCCGATGGACGTGCCGGTGCCGCGCCGGCATCTGCACATCATCTATTCGGCCTTGAAGCATTCCGACAAGCCGTTCATGGGCATCGTCACGGCGCGCGAACGGGCCGAAGACACCATGCACATGGCCGGCCTGGTGTTCGGCCATGACTTCGTGCGCGACAACACGGTGCTGACCTCGGTGGTGAACTGCAACTCGCCGCTGGTGTGGGACGCCACCATGCTCGATGCGCTGAAGGTCTACGCGGCGCACAACCAGCCCTGCCTGCTGTCGCCGTTTGCGCTGTGCGGCGCCTCGACGCCGGCCTCCACCGTCGGCTCCATTGCCCAGGTAAATGCCGAGGCGCTCGCCGGGCTGGCATTTACCCAGCTGGTGCGGCCGGGCAGCCCCCAGGTCTACGGCCAATTCATGGTGACCATCGACATGAAGACCGGAGCGCCGATGGGCGGTGTGGCGGAGGCGGCCCAGATGACGCTGGTCATGGGCGCACTGGCGCGCCGGTACAAGCTGGCGTTCCGCACCTCGGGCTTCCATGTCGGCTCCAAGCTCAACGA
>CAYWVA010000525.1:0-2060 GCA_964461545.1 uncultured Rhizobiaceae bacterium
AGACTGGCACAATGCCGAAATGAGAACCGGCGTGGTGCATCTGCCCTATCCGGTGGAGCGGGTGAGCTACGAGTCGCCCTTCGACTACCGCGCCAATGCCCGGGTGATCGTCGTCACCGATGTCAACCGTGACGCCCCCGATCAGGTGGCGGCGGCGTATCGCGAGCTGTTTCTGGCGGCGGGCGGCGGCGGGCTTGGCCTGTTCACGGCCATCTCGCGGCTCAAGGTCGTGCACCGCAAGCTGATCCGGCCGCTCGCTCAAGGAGGCTTGCAGCTCTACGCCCAGCACGTCGATCCTATCGACACCGGGACCCTGCTCGACATGTTCCGGGCCGATGCCACGGCGTGCCTGCTCGGCACCGATGCGGTGCGCGACGGGGTGGACGTGCCCGGCGAGTCGCTGAAACTGATCGTTCTCGACCGGGTGCCGTGGTCGCCGGCGTCGATCCTGGAGCGCGCCAGGCGGCAGGTGTTCGGCGGCGGCGCCTACCAGGACATGATGATCCGGCTCAAGCTGCGCCAGGCGTTCGGCCGACTCATCCGTCGCGCCTGCGACCGCGGGGTGTTCGTGGTCCTCGACCCAAGACTTGCCAGCCGCTTCGCCACCGCGTTTCCCTCCACCGTCAAGGTTGAGCGCATGGGCCTTGTTGAGGCCATTGAGGCGGTCGCCGGCTTTCTTGCGCCCTTGCCGGAACGCCGGTGAGGCTTTAGGGGTAGACGGGCCAGACGCCCCGAGAACCCCCAAGCGCCCACCATGCAGACCGTGAGCCATCATCAGGCCCTGATCTATGCCATGGTCACGATGTCGGCCGTCGACGCCCGCATCGGCGACCGCGAACTGCGACGCATCGGCCAGATTGTCCAGACGCTGCCGGTGTTCCGAGACTTTGATCCCGAACAGCTTACACGCGTCGCCCAAGAGTGCGGCGAGATGCTCCAGGTCGAGGACGGGCTCGATGCGGTGCTCGGCCTCATTGCCGAGGCGCTGCCCGGCAGGCTTGGCGAGACGGCCTATGCGCTGGCGGTCGAAGTGGCGGTGGCCGATCTTCACATTTGGCGCGAGGAGATCCGCTTTCTGGCCCGGCTGCGCGATGCCCTCGGGCTCGACAAGCTCATCACCGCGGCGATCGAGCGCTCAGCCCTAGCCCGCTACCACGCCACTTAGGCGCGCACGGGCAAGGCGCGGCTGGCGGCAAGGTTTTTTTCTTATATCGCCACAGCTGCCACCGGAGGTGCCAATGTTCAGCACAACCTCTTGGACCGTTATGGGACTAGGTGACCGGTCAGCCATCGGTGTAAGTCTTTACAATGGCTCTAGCAAAATAATTACTTTACTGGTCGCCATTTTGGTGTCATGGTCCGCAACCAGGCATTGTGCATCAATGTCCGCAGTGGATTGCCACTCCGGCCTGATAATCAGGAACAGGGGGACGCATTTGCGTCCAAGGCAATTCTTGCTCAACTGGGTTATTTTTTCCCGGATCTAAACAATTGAAAACTGGTCATAACCTTCCAAACCGGGAGGCTGATAGTCATTGGAGAACGACGATGACAACGCAAGTAGTTAATGCACTACGTGGCACTTTCGTAATGCTTTCACTGTTTGTGATATGGATAACCCTTTCGCCCTCGATAGCGTCGGCACAAGCAAAGTTTGTAGTCACACCGCTCGCTGAGAAGACGGTCGCTGAGTTGCCATCCGGACCTCTGTATTGGCAGGTCGAGAATTACCCAACGCTGGCAGAGGCCGAGGCAGCAGTTGGCCCAATGTCTCTTGCTGTCGAAGCCGACGGCAAGGTCTGGCTCTTCACGCTAGGTTCACAGGGCACCGCGACGCCCGGCGGGACCAAAGTCGTCGAGATCGGGCCTGTGCCGCGCATCACTGCGCCGGAGTATCTGCTGCGCATCAACAGTGGAATCGCGCCGCCGGGGGCCAAGACAAGCGTTCATACGCACCCCGGCCCCGAAACTTTCTACGTGCTGTCGGGTCAATTGACCCAGAAGACACCGATGGGTGTGAGTACCGTCGATGTCGGCCAGACCTTGACCGGGATGTCAGA
>CAYWVA010000526.1:0-2055 GCA_964461545.1 uncultured Rhizobiaceae bacterium
GCCGTCCGGTGCCTCCGAGAATGAGCATGATGACCACGTCGGCGGAGCGCTGGAAACTCAGCGCCTCGAGGGCGACGGTATTGGTGGTTTGCGTCAGCAACGCGCCGGCAATGCCGGCCATCGCCGCCGAGATGGTGTAGATTTTCTGCAGATGCCAGCGATGTTCCGAACCGATGGCGGGCATACGGTGGACATTCTCGCGTATGCCGCGTAGCGCCAGGCCGAAGGAAGAGTGGACGATCCTGCGGCTGGCGAGGAAGCAAACGAAGAGAGCGGCCAGCGCATACGAATAGGCGGTGTAGCCCCACAGGTCGAAGCGAAAATAGCCGAACAACGGCCAGATTCTTACGCCGCGCAACCCGTCCGTTCCACCGGTAAGCCAAGTCATTGCATTGGCAAGTTCGTAGGTCAACAGGCCGAGCCCGAGCGTGACCATGATCAACGCCAGATGCTGGACGCGCACGATAAGGAAACTGGAGATGAAGCCGATGAGCCCAGCGACGGCGCCAGCGAGCAGGAGACCCGACAGCGGCTCGCCCCAGCCGAGCCTGGCACTGAGCAGCCCAGCCGTATAGGCACCGAGGCCGAAGAACATGGCATGCCCGAGCGTCACGATGCCCGCATAGCCGAGGATCAGGTCGACCGAGATGGCGAACAGCGCCGCGATGGCAATCTGGCTGGCAAGCAACAGATAGGTCGGGAAGAAGAAGAAAGGCAGCAGCGCGGCCAGCCAGAAGACGATCTCGATAACCGACCAGCGGCTTTGCAGCGCGACCCAGGCAAGCGGCTCGCTCGCGGCCTTCGTCGTGTCGCCGGTCATCAATCACCTCTCCGGGTCATCGCTTTCCGAACAGGCCGCGCGGGCGCACCAGAAGAATCCCCACCAGCAGAAGGTAGATCAAGAACGAGCCGACCTCCGGCACGAAATACTTGCCGGCCACATCGCCGATGCCGAGCAGCGCAGCGCCGACGAATGAACCATTGATCGAGCCAAGCCCGCCGACCGCCACGACGATCAACACGTAGACAAGGAAGTGAAAACCGAAGGAAGGGTCGAGGCCGACGATCTCGATGGCGAGGGCCCCGCCAAGCCCCGCCAGCCCGCTGCCGATCGCGAAGGCTATGGCGAACACACGCTCGACGTCGAGACCTAGCCCCTGGGCCACGCGCTGGTTGTCCACCGAAGCTCGGATCTTGGCGCCTAGGCGGGTGCGCTCCAGGCCGAAGAACAGGACCGCAGTGATCGCCAGCGAGATGGCGATGAGGAACATGCGGTAGACCCCGAAGCGGATACCGCCGATTTCCACCGAGCCGCGCAGCCATTCGGGAAGGACGATCGGCTGCTGGACGGTTCCAAAGACATAGGCCGCCGCCGCGGTAGCCACGAACACGACCCCAATAGTGAACAGCACCTGATTGAGCTCGCCGGCCTTGTAAAGCCGGCGAAACAGCGTGCGCTCGAACAGGACGCTGACCACGGCCGCCACGATGAAGGCCGTCAGCAAGGCGAGAAGGAAGGGAAACCCGAAGTGACGCATAGCAATCACAGCGACATAGCCGCCGAGCATGGCGAAGGCACCATGCGCCAGGTTGATGAAGTTCATCAACCCCAGCGTCACCGACAGGCCCACCGACAGGACGAACAGAAGCATCCCGAAGGCGAGCCCGTCGAACAGGACGATGACGAGGTTGCTGATCACGACCCCAACACGTGCCAGCTTGAGTGGCAGCCGATCTAGTTGGTGCCGTGCAACGGATCCTTCACGTCAGGGAATTCGTGGATAATGACGTTCTGGAGCGTACCGTCGACCTCCTGCACCTCGCGAATATAGACAGTCTGGATGATGTCGCGTGTCTCCGGATCTATGGATATCGGCCCGCGCGGGCTGACCCAGGACATGCCCTTGGCGGCCTCCACCAGCGCATCACCGCTGGCATCGCCATTGGTCTGCTTCAACGCCTCGTAAATGAGGTGCATGCCGTCATAGCCTCCGATCGAGAACAGGTCCGGACTGCGCCCGTTGTTGGCCTCGCGATAGGCCGCGACGTAGTCGT
>CAYWVA010000527.1:0-2053 GCA_964461545.1 uncultured Rhizobiaceae bacterium
GCAGCGGCGACGTGACCAGCTTCGAGGACATGCAGGCCATGGCCAAGACGGCGGCCGAGCGCCATGGCGGCATCGATGTCTTGTGCGCCAATGCCGGGGTGTTTCCACAGGCCCGCATCGAAGACATGACGCCAGAGCAGTGGGACGAGGTCGTCGACTGCAATCTGAAAGGGTGCTTTCTGTCGGTGAAGGCGTGCGTGCCCCATCTCAAGAAATCGGACCAGGCGCGCATCGTCGTCACCTCGTCGATCACCGGTCCGGTCACCGGCTTTCCCGGCTGGACCCACTATGGTGCGTCAAAGTCGGGCCAGCTTGGCTTCATGCGTACCGCCTGCCTGGAGCTTGCCAAATACGGCATCACGGTGAACGCGGTGATGCCGGGCAACATCGTCACCGAGGGTCTGGAGGGCCTGGGCGCCGACTATCTCGAGACCATGGCCGCGTCGATCCCGCTCAAGCGCCTCGGCTCCGTCGACGACATCGGCAATGCGGCGGTGTTCTTCGCCTCGCGCGAGGCCGGATATATCACCGGCCAGACGATCATCGTCGATGGCGGCCAGATCCTGCCGGAATCGCTTGAGGCGCTGGCATAGGCTCTCTTCTCATGGCTCGGCTTGACCGGACCACCGTAGGGGCGCCCCCAGTCTCGCGCCCGGCTCGCCGGAATGTCCGCTTGAGTCACGCGGTGCAGATCTTGGTTCGCAGCGCCCGTGGCGAGGCTCCAGCCCAGCGGCGCACGGCGCGCGAAAACGCCGACAGTTCGGAATAGCCCAGCAGAAACGCGATCTCCGACAGCGGCAACTGCCGCTGCCTGAGATACATGTAGGCAAGGTCGCGCCGCGTCATCTCGACCAGGTCCTTGTAGGCCAGCCCTCTTTGCGCAAGCTCGCGCTGAATGGCACTGGCGGGCAGGCGCAACGATTCCGCGACCTGCTCCAGCGCCGGGTAGCCGTCGGGGAGCTTTACACGGATGGTGGTACGAACCCTGTCGACCAGGCTCACCGGCCCTTGCGACCGGCGCCCGAGGCTTTCCAGGCAGGACTGCATCATGGTCATCAGCCTGAGGTCGCGCCCCGGCATCGGACGGCTGAGGATGTCGGGCGCAAACAACAGCGCATTGGCCGGTTGAGAAAAGTAGATGGGAGCCGAAAATGCCCGTTCATGGTCGTGCCAGGCCTCAGGCCGTGGGTGCTCGAAGTGGACCTCTTCGGGTGCCCACCCGGACCCGCAACACTGGCGGATGACATTGAAGAACATCCCGAGCGACAATTCCGCGTCCTGGCGGCGCTCCACGATGTCGGGCGCCTCGATACGGTATTCGAGCCGCATAAGCCCGTCTTCGCCGCGGCACAGCCTCAACAGCGAGGACTCCTGGTGGTAGTCAAACAGATCCACCAGAGTATCGAGCGCCGATCCGAGCGTGGGGGCCGAAATGGCGGCATAGCCCCACAGCCCCAGGTCGCGGGGGTCGAACTGATTGCCGAACCATAGGCCGAAATTGTCCTGGCAGGTGAAGTGCGAGGCCTGCTCGAACAGGCGGCAGAACGAGGATAGCTGCAGCTTCAAGGTGGGCGAGCCGGTCATCTCCGGGGCGAGTCCGGCATGGCCGAAAATGCGGTCGATGTCGCCGCGATAGCGCGTGATGAAGTCGACGATGCCGCTCGCCGCGGCAGACAGCACGATCGGCTCCGCGGCCTCCCGGTTGTCGCCGCTCACGCCGCGCTCGGATGATCTGCCCATCGCCCAGCCTTGCGCTGTTGCAATGCCGGGGATCATCGCATGGGCAGCACGGCCCGATCAAGCGCTGCGATCTGCCCCAAAACCAACCAGACTCTGTCGTCGGCCTTAAAGATTCTCCCGAGGATCTCCCGCCTCCGCGAGATCAGCGCTTCCTCAAGTGGTGGTGCCTGTCTCCATACCAGATGCTGTCGTCAGCTCAGCCGAATTTCAACAGATACGCCTCGCAAAGGCCAACGGTGCCTTCGGTGTAGGATACGCCCATGGACTGGGCCAGTTCGGTCTCCGAATGAGAGCCGATCCAGGCCACCAGCAG
>CAYWVA010000528.1:0-2053 GCA_964461545.1 uncultured Rhizobiaceae bacterium
CGGTAAACGTCGCCCCGCCGGTCTCGGCCAGAACCTTGGTGATCGCCGCCGTCAGCGTCGTCTTGCCATGATCGACATGGCCGATCGTGCCGATGTTGCAGTGCGGCTTGGTGCGTGCAAACTTCGCCTTGCCCATTTTCCGTGTCTCCGTAACAAATCCAACCGTCAGGCGTATTTGGCGACCACTTCCTCGGCGACGTTTCGCGGCACCTCGGCATAGTGATCGAATTGCATCGTGTAGGCGGCGCGGCCCTGGGTCATGGACCGCAGATTGTTGACATATCCAAACATATTGGCGAGCGGCACCATGGCGGTGACCAGCTGGGCATTGCCCCTGGTGTCGGTCCCGCCGATATGGCCGCGGCGCGAATTGAGATCGCCGATCACATTGCCGAGATAGTCCTCCGGCGTGACCACCTCGACCTTCATGATCGGCTCAAGCAGCACCGAGCCGCCCTTCTGGAGCGCCTCGCGAAACGCCGACCGTGCCGCGATTTCGAAGGCAATAGCAGAAGAGTCGACCTCATGATAGGCGCCATCGACCAACTCGACCTTGACGTCGACCACCGGGAAGCCGGCGAGGAAGCCCGAGCCGAGCACGGATTGCAGCCCTTTTTGAACGCCGGGAATGTACTCTTTCGGCACTACGCCACCGACACTCTTGTTCTCGAACTCGAAGCCCTTGCCCTTGACGTTGGGCTCAACCACGATCTTGAGGCGGGCGAACTGGCCCGAGCCGCCGGTCTGCTTCTTGTGCACGTAGTCGATCTCGACCGAACGCGTGATCGTTTCGCGGTAGGCAACCTGGGGGGCGCCGACATTGACGTCGACCTTGTGGGCGCGGCGCAGGATGTCGACCTTGATGTCGAGATGCAGTTCGCCCATGCCCTTGATGATCGTTTGGCCCGACTCCTGGTCGGTGCTGACGTAGAACGACGGATCTTCCGCCGAAAGCTTGTTCAGGGCGACCGCCATCTTTTCCTGGTCGGCCTTGGTCTTGGGCTCTACCGCCATCTCGATGACCGGCTCGGGAAACTCCATGCGCTCGAGAATGACCGGCCTGGACACATCGCACAGCGTGTCGCCGGTGCGGACCTCCTTGACGCCGACCAGAGCGACAATATCGCCGGCGAAGGCCTCCGAGATTTCCACCCGCGCATTAGCGTGCATCAGCACCATGCGCCCGATACGGTCGGTCTTGCCGCGGGCCGAGTTGAGCACCGTTTTGCCCTTCTCGACCTTGCCCGAATAGATGCGTGCGAAGGTGAGGATGCCGTAGGGGTCGTCCATGAGCTTGAAGGCGAGCATGGCGAGCGGCTCGTCATCGGAGGAATAGCGCACAACCTCGGCTTCCGTCTTGGGATCGATGCCCTTGATCGGCGGCACCTCGACCGGCGAAGGCAGATAGTCGACGACGGCGTCAAGCAGCGGCTGCACGCCCTTGTTCTTGAACGCCGAGCCGCACAGCACGGGAAAAAAGTGGCCTTCCACTACGGCCTTGCGCAACAGCCTCTTGATCGTCTCCTCGGGGATCTCCTCGCCGCCGAGATAGGCCTCCATGACGTCGGTATCGAGATCGACGCAGGCCTCGATCATTTCGATGCGGGCGGCCGCGGCCTTTTCCCTCAGATCGGCGGGGATGTCCTCGTCGTGGAACTCGGCACCCAGGCCCTCGTCGCTCCAGATGACCGCCTTCATGCGAACCAGATCGACGAGGCCCTTGAAGTCGGCCTCCGCCCCGATCGGCAGCTGGATGGCAACGGGCTTGGCTCCCAGCCTTGTGCGGATGTCACTCAGGCAGCGGTCGAAATCGGCGCCGACCTTGTCCATCTTGTTGCAGAACACGATCCGCGGCACCCGATACTTGTCGCCCTGGCGCCATACCGTCTCGGTCTGCGGTTCCACGCCCTGGTTGGAATCGAGCACGCACACGGCGCCGTCGAGGACGCGCAAGGAGCGCTCCACCTCGATGGTGAAGTCCACATGACCGGGCGTGTCGATGATATTGAGGCGCTTTTCCTTCCACAGGGTCGTGGTGGCGGCCGACGTGATG
>CAYWVA010000529.1:0-2044 GCA_964461545.1 uncultured Rhizobiaceae bacterium
ATGACCGATTCCCGACCAGCCGGCGTGCCGTTCATCCATCTCAGGGCGCACTCGTCCTATTCGCTGTCGGAAGGGGCGCTGCCGGTGAAGCAGCTTGCCAGCCTCGCCTACGACCACGGCATGCCGGCGCTGGCCATCACCGACACCAACAACCTGTTCGGGGCGCTCGAATTCTCCGAGACGATGGCCGATAAGGGCATCCAGCCGATCATCGGTTGCACGCTCAAGGTCGACTTTGCCGGCGGCGGGCGCCACGTTGGCCAGCGCACCGGCGCTTCGATGCTTGCCCATCTCGCCCTTATCGCCAAGGACCAGGAAGGCTATGGCAACCTCATGCGGCTTTCGAGCAGTGCGTGGCTCGACCACGCCGGCGTGGCTGAGCCTCATATAGGGTTTGCCGAACTCGAGGCCCGGTGCGGCGGCCTTATCTGCCTGACAGGGGGCCCGGGAGGTCCCGTCAACGAGGCGCTCGTGGACGGACAAAGCGATCTTGCCGAGGAGCGCCTGTTGGCGCTGCTGGCGGTGTTCGGCGACCGTCTCTACATCGAGCTTCAGCGCCACAATGCCGAGCCTGAGCGGCTCGCCGAGCCGGGGCTCGTCGACCTCGCCATCCGCCACGGCCTTCCGCTGGTTGCGAGCAACGAGCCGTATTTCGCCAAGCCTGACGATTTTGCTGCCCATGATGCGCTGATCTGCATTGCCGAGGGCGAGGTGCTGGCCGAGGACGATCGCCGCCGCCTCACCCCCGAGCACTACTTCAAGAGCGCCCAGGAAATGGCGGCACTGTTCGCCGATCTTCCTGAGGCGATCGAGATGACGGCCGAGATCGCCAGGCGCTGCTCGTTCCGGCCCACCCCTCGCGCGCCGATCCTGCCGCGCTTTGCCGGGACGGTGGAAGACGAGGCCGAAGAACTCAGGCGCCAGGCTCGCCAGGGGCTCGACGAGCGCATCGCCACTCATGGGCTGGCGCCCGGTCATGGCAACAGCGATTACCGGGACCGCCTGGAGTTCGAGCTCGACGTCATCATCAAGATGAAGTTTCCGGGCTACTTCCTGATCGTGGCGGACTTCATCAAATATGCCAAAGGCCGCGGTATCCCGGTCGGGCCGGGCCGCGGCTCGGGCGCAGGCTCGCTGGTGGCCTACGCGCTGACCATCACCGACCTCGATCCGCTGCGCTTCAACCTGCTGTTTGAGCGCTTTCTAAATCCGCAACGGGTCTCGATGCCAGACTTCGACATCGACTTCTGTCAGGACCGGCGCGACGAAGTCATCACCTATGTCCAGGAGAAATACGGGCACGAGCAGGTGGCGCAGATCATCACCTTTGGCAAGCTGCAGGCCCGCGCGGTGTGCCGCGACGTCGGCCGGGTGCTGCAGATGCCCTACGGTCAGGTCGACCGGCTGTCCAAGCTCATCCCCATGAACCCCGCCAACCCGATGAGTCTCGCCCAGGCGATTGCCGCCGAACCACGGCTTAAGGAGGAGCGTGACAAGGACGAGACCGTGCGCAACATGCTTGACATCGGCCTCAAGCTCGAAGGCCTCTACCGCCACGCTTCGACCCATGCGGCAGGTATCGTGATCGCCGACCGGCCGCTGCACGAGCTGGTGCCGCTCTATCGCGACCCGCGCTCCTCGATGCCGGCCACCCAGTTCAACCTGAAGTGGGTCGAGCCCGCAGGGCTGGTGAAGTTTGACTTTTTGGGGCTCAAGACGCTGACCGTCATTGACAAGGCGGTCAAGCTGGTGCGGGCCCGCAACATCGATCTCGACATGCTGCGCATCCCCTATGACGATGCCTCCGTCTTCAAGATGCTTGGGGCCGGCGACACGGTGGGGATCTTCCAGCTGGAAAGCTCAGGCATGCGCGATGTGCTGCGCAAAATGCATCCCGACTGCATCGAGGACATCATCGCCATCGTGGCGCTCTACCGCCCCGGCCCGATGGACAATATCCCGCGCTTCATCGCCTGCAAGAAGGGCGAAGAAGAGCCCGACTACCTGCACCCGATGATCGAGCCGATCCTCAAGGAGACCTACG
>CAYWVA010000530.1:0-2042 GCA_964461545.1 uncultured Rhizobiaceae bacterium
GCGCAAGCGCTCCTCGAACATGGAGACCGTCGGGTTGCCGTAGCGGGCATAGACGAAACCATCATCCTCGCCGGCAAAGCGCCGCTCGGCGGTCTCGCCATCGGGGTAGACGAAGCCCGAATTGAGGTAGAGCGCTTCGGCCGTCTCGCCGTGATGGGAGCGGTCGAGGCCGCCGCGCACCAGCTTGGTGGCCTCGCCCCAATCCTCGGGCCTAAGACGAGTTCTGTCAGATTTGTTCAACATCTAGCTCTGCACCCAGGGCAGACCGGCCGCCTTCCAGCCGCCCCGCGAACCGCGTCGCCCTTGCTCGTCCTTGTCGCCCTCGAAGCCTTCCGCGACGTTGTAGCAGTTGCCAAAGCCGGCTTGCGTCAGCGTCGACGCCGCGGCCGCCGAGCGCGCCCCGGACCGGCAGATGAGAAAGACCTCGGCATCCTTCGGCACGCCGGCGTCTTCCACCAGGCGGACGAAGTCCCCGTTGACCTGCATCGCGGGATACTCCTGCCAGGAGACGCGCACCAGCCGTTCGACCGCCGGCAGCCCGACGAACTGCCATTCGGGAAGCGTGCGCACATCGATGAGCCAGGCATTGGGGCTGGCCTGCAGCCGCTCGAACGCCTCGGTCGGTTTGACATTGCCCTTGTACATGGCGTTCACACGACACTCCGTTCTCTATTCCGAACAGCTGCTTTACAGCAAGTCGACGCCCGATGAAAAGATCGAAACGGCCCCGATGCCACCTGGCGCTTCACCGCGGCCGCTCACCTTGCTAGTTTGCCCCCGAAATTCATCCAAGGACCCTGACTTATGCCACCATCGCTTCCCGCCCAGGCCGACGTCGTGATCGTCGGCGGCGGCATCGTCGGCTGCTCGATCGCCTATCACCTGGCCCGGATCGGCATCACCAATGTGGTGCTGCTGGAGCGCAAGCAGCTGACCTGCGGCACCACCTGGCATGCGGCGGGCCTGGTGGGACAGCTGCGCGCCACCCGCAACCTCACCGAACTGGCCAAGTATACCACGGAACTGTTCAAGGGTCTTGAGGCAGAGACCGGCCAGGCAACCGGATTCAAGCAGAACGGCTCGATCTCGGTGGCGTTGTCGGAAGGCCGGTTCGAGGAGTTCAAGCGCGGCGCCTCGATGGCCAAGAATTTCGGCCTGGAGGTGCGGGTGATTACGCCGGGCGAGATCAAGGAGCGGCTGGGGCATGTTTCGCTCGATGGCGTGGTGGGGGGCGTACATCTGCCCAATGACGGCCAAGTGAATCCCATAGACGTGACCCAGGCCTATGCCGCCGGAGCCCGCCGGCGCGGGGCGAAGCTTTTCGAGAACACCAAGGTCATCCGCATCCTCATGGAGGCCGACAGGGCGGTCGGGGTGGATACCGAGGCCGGCGCGATCCGGGCCGACAAGGTGGTGATCGCGGCGGGCATGTGGTCACGCGAGCTTGGCAGCGCCGCCGGCGTCCATCTGCCGCTCCATGCCGCGGAGCATTTCTACATTGTCACCGAGCCGATCGAGGCTTTGGCGCGCGACATGCCGGTCATGCGGGTGCCCGACGAATGCGCCTACTACAAGGAAGACGCCGGCAAGCTCATGGTCGGCGCCTTCGAGCCGCGCGCCAAGCCGTGGGGGATGGACGGTATTCCTGACGACTTCTGCTTCGACACGCTGGCCGCCGACACCGATCATTTCGAGCCGGTGCTGGACCAGGCGGTGGCCCGTGTGCCGCTGCTTGAGACCGCCGGCATCGCCTTGTTCTTCAACGGGCCGGAAAGCTTCACCCCCGACAACCGCTATTATCTGGGCGAGGCGCCGTTCAAGCGCGACCTCTATGTCGCCTGCGGCTTCAATTCCATCGGCATCCAGTCCTCGGGCGGCGCCGGCAAGGTGCTGGCGGAGTGGATCAAGTCCGAGTACGCGCCGATGGACATGGCCGATGTCGATGTCCGCCGGGTGCACCCGTTCCAGACCAACCGTCGCTATCTCCACGACCGCACCACCGAAAGCCTGGGCCTGCTCTATGCCATGCACTGGCCCTACCG
>CAYWVA010000531.1:0-2036 GCA_964461545.1 uncultured Rhizobiaceae bacterium
TGCCGGCGAGGCCGGAATCCTTGAGCAGATTGTTGCCGGTCGTCACATAGGCCTGATGATGCTTGTCGTGGTGGAACTCGAGCGTCTCGCGCGACATGTAAGGCTGCAAAGCGTCATAGTCGTAAGGCAAGGGGGGAAGTTCAAACGACATGGGGACTGCCTCCTTGGATGCGAACTGGTCAGGGAAATTAGGAAATGCTCAATTCAACGCCGTGGGGGGCGGATCGTTCAACGCCTACACTAGCCCGAGATCTGGCGCTCGGCAAGGATGGGGCGACGACCGGTGCGTCAGGTCGCCCTAAACTTCCATGACCTTATGGCGACGTTCGTAAGGCACGAAGCCCATGCGCTGATAGAGCGGCAGGGCGCGGGGATCGTCGAGCGTGCAGGTCTCGACCCGCACCCGCTCGGGCTCCCTGAGCCAGGCCGCGGCGATCGCTTCCGACAGCAGCCACTTGCCCAAGCCGCGGCCGCGAAATTCGGGGATAATGCCGAAATACGCCAGCCAGATCTCTTCCCGGTTGCGGCAGTCGAGCTCGAAATAGCCAGCCGGCACGCCGTCGGCATAGGCCGCGAAGATCTCGATCCCTTCGGCGGTTATGGCCTCGGCAAGCTGTGCATCAGTGAGGCGCCGGCGGTCGACCCAATGGTGACTGCGGCCGATGGTATTGTAGAGATAGCGATAGAAATGGGCCGGCGGGTCTTCCGCCCGCATCAGTGCCAGTTTTATGTTGGCCGGTGCCGGCACGTGCTGGGAGTAGGGCGCCGTCATCTCGAGATAGGTGACGGTGGTCTCGACAGTGCGGCCTTTGTTGCGGGCCAAAGGGGTTCAAGCCTCCGTGGTCACCGGTAGAACGGGATCGGCGCCCCATTCGGTCCACGACCCGTCATAGAGGCTGTGGTCTGTGTGCCCGACCACCTCAAGGCCGAGATTGAGGATCGCCGCGGTCACGCCCGAGCCGCACGACGTGACGACCGGGCGCGACAGATCGATGCCGGCAGAGCGCAGCGCTGCCGTAATGCCGGCCGCGTCCTTGAGGGTTCCGTCGGAATTGAGCAGCAGGGCGTAGTGCATGTTGTGGGCGCCCGGCATATGGCCCGACCGCAAGCCCGCCCTGGGCTCGGGCTCGGTCCCGGCAAAGCGTGACGGCGAGCGGGCATCGGCAATTTCGGCCTCTCCCGTCTCGATGGCCTGGCGCACCTCGTGCTTGTCGCGCACCATCGCGGAGTTGAAGCGGGCCGTAAAGTGGCGCTCCTGGATCGGCCCCGGCGGACCCTCGGCAAGGGGGCGGCCTTCGGCCTTCCATTTCGGCAGACCGCCGTCGAGCACCGCCACGTCGTCATGCCCGAAGACCCGGAACATCCACCAGGCGCGCGCCGCCGAGTACAGCCCGACGCTGTCGTAGACGATCACCTGCTTGCCGTCGCCGATACCCATGCGGCGCATACGTGAGGCGAATTTCTCCGGCGCCGGCAGCATGTGGGGCAGGGGGCTTTCGCTCTCGGCGATGTCGTCGATGTCGAAGAACAAGGCCCGCGGGATGTGCTCGGCGAGATATTCGGCCTTGGCGTTGCGGCTCGATGTCGGAAGGTGCCAGGAGGCGTCGAGGATTGCGATGTCGGGAGCATCAAGGCGATCGGCCAGCCAATCGGTCGAGACGAGGCAGCGGGTCACGGGCATCTCCTTTACGCCAGCGCCAGGCGGACGCGCCGGTTCTGCTTGCCCTTGTTTTCGATCTTTTCGATCTTGACCGTGCCGATCTCGCCGGTCGAGCGCACGTGCGTTCCGCCGCAGGCCTGAAGATCGACCGAGCCGGCCTCGCCGATCGCCACCAGCCGGACGCGCCCCGAACCGGTGGGCGGCTTGACCGACATGGTGCGCACCAGCGTATCATCGAGATCTTCGGCTGCGACCCACCTCTCGCTCACCGGATGATCCTCGCCGATCAGCCGGTTAAGCTCGGCGGTGAGCCGGTCCTTATCGACGGCGCTCGGGTCATGGATGTCGAAATCGAGCCGGCCGCCGTCGGCTGCGA
>CAYWVA010000532.1:0-2036 GCA_964461545.1 uncultured Rhizobiaceae bacterium
GCCCTCGCTCTACCTCAAGGCCGGGGCGATCCACGGCTGCGTGCTGGCGCAAGCCGACCGCCCTCTGGTCTATCTCGAAGATGTCGGCCGCCACAACGCCGTGGACAAGATCGCCGGCTGGATGTTCCTCAACCGGGTGACGCCGCACGACAAGATCTTTTACACCACCGGCCGGCTGACCTCCGAGATGGTGATCAAGTGCGTCGTCATGGGCATTCCCATCCTTGCCTCGCGCTCAGGGTTCACCGCCTGGGGGGTCGATCTCGCCCGCCAGGCCGGGCTGACGCTCATCGGCCGGGCCCGCGGCAAGCGCTTTGTTGCGCTGGCCGGCGAGGAGCGCATCGAGTTCGATGCCGACGTATCGGCCATCGAGGAGGAGGACCGCCGGTTCCGCCGCAAGGCCGCGGTGGAGGAGGGATGAGCCGGCCCAAGGCGGGGATCGTGGGCGTCGTGCTTGCCGGCGGGCTGGCGCGGCGCATGGGGGGCGGTGACAAGGGGCTGATTGCGCTTCAAGGCCGGCCGATCCTCGACCATGTGATCGAGCGACTGGGCCCGCAGGTTGATCAGATCGTCATCAACGCCAATGGCGAGCCGGCGCGGCTGGCAGACTACAAGCTGCCGATTGTCGCCGACAGCGTAGAAGGCTTTGCCGGTCCGCTGGCTGGCGTGCTCGCCGGCATCGAGTGGGCGGCGAGCCGATGCCCCGGAGCCTCGTGGATTGTGACCGCCGCGACCGACACGCCGTTTTTCCCGCGCAACCTCGTCAGCCGATTCGAGCAGGCGGTCGCGGCGGCGCAAGCCGACTTGGCGTGCGCCGCCTCCGCCGGGCGCCACCATCCGGTGTTCGGCTTGTGGCCGGTGGCGCTCGGCCCCGATCTCTTCCACGCCATGACGGTTGACGGTGTCCGCAAGGTCGATGTGTGGACGGCGCGCCACCGGCTTGCCGTTGCCGAGTTTGCCGCTGAGCCCTACGATCCGTTCTTCAATGTCAATCGGCCCGGCGACGTGGCCGAAGCGGAACGCATCGCCACGGAGCATCGGCCTTGAAGCGCAAGGTGATCGGCATCGCCGGCTACAAGCAATCCGGCAAGACCACGCTGGTCGAACGGCTGGTGGGCGAATTCACCGCCCGCGGCCTTGCCGTCGCCACCGTCAAGCACGCCCACCATGCCTTCGACATCGACCACAAGGGCCGCGACAGCTGGCGCCATCGCGCCGCCGGGGCGCACGAAGTAGCCATCGTCTCGGACCGCATGTGGGCGATCATCCATCCGCTGCACGGCGAGCCCGAGCCCGGGCTCCACGAAGTACTGGACAAGATGTCGCCGAGCGACCTCATCCTAATCGAAGGCTACAAACGCGAAGGCTATCCCAAGATCGAGGTGCGCGATGTTGCTCTCGGCCATCCCGAACTCGCCCCCGGCGACCCGACGGTGATCGCCATTGCCGCAAGCGAGCTTGCCCCCGACCGTGTTCCGGGGACCATTCCGGTGTTCAGCCGTGACGACGTCGCGGGCATCGCCGACTTCATCGCCGCACAGCTGGAGCTCGAGCGTCCCATGAGCCAGCCCGTGAAGCAGCCATGAGCGCCCCGCGCCTGCTCGACGACTGCTTCCTGCATGACCGCGACCGGCTGCGCCACGCCGATGCGCTCAAGCTCATGGACGAGCGGCTGAAACCGGTGGCCGGGATCGAGGACGTGGCGCTGGCCACCAGTCTCGGCCGTGTGCTCGCCGAAGACATCATCGCGCCGCGCCCGGTGCCGGCGTTCACCAATTCGGCCGTCGACGGCTATGCCTTTGCCCACCGGACGCTAGGGGTTGGGCCGACGCGGCTCAAGCTGGCGGGCCGCGCCGCGGCCGGACATGCGCCCGCCTGCGCACTCGGACCCGGCGAAGCGGCCCGCATCTTCACAGGCGCCGTCATGCCGGAAGGGGCCGACAGCTGCATCATGCAGGAAGACGTCACGGTCGACGGCGGCTTCGTGATCGTGCCGGCCGGATTGAAGCCCGGCGCCAACACCCGCAAGAGCGGCG
>CAYWVA010000533.1:0-2034 GCA_964461545.1 uncultured Rhizobiaceae bacterium
CGGTGATGCCGATGAACTCGACTTCGTCGAAATAGGGCTTGCCGTCATGGAAGTAATTGGGGTTGCGGGTCATCCTGGCGCTGACGCCGGGCTGGAACTCCTCCAGCTTGAAGGCGCCGGTCCAGTTGCCGGATTGCCAGTCGGCAGAGCCGTCATCCTTGGCTGGCACGATCGGAATATGGTAGTCGCTGGCGATGTAGGGGAAGTCGGCATTGCCGGCTTGGAGAGTGAAGATCACCGTCTCCGGGCCGTCGGCCTTGATGTCGGTCACAGCGGCGAGCAGCGACTTGGCCGCCGAGTCGGAATCGGGCCCCATGTGATGGCGGAACGAGGCCACCACGTCGTCGGGCGTCACCGGCCTGCCGTCGTGGAAGGTCACACCGCGGCGCAGCTTGAACACCCATTGCTTGGCGCCGTCGGCCGGCTCGAAGCTCTCGGCGAGATCGGGGTCGATGTCGCCAGTATGGTTGACGATGGTCAAGCTGTTGCAGCCGGCGCCCCAGAACGCCGTCTGGGTAAACGTGTCCGGCCATCTTCCCGGATCGAGACTGTCGGTGGTAGCGGCATGGGCCAGGCCGAAGCGGGCCAGGCCGCCTCGCCTTGGCTCGGCGCGCACCGCCTTGATGAACAGGGCATCGGCGGCGGTGACCGTCAGACCGGTGGCGATCGCCAACTGAATAAAGTCGCGGCGTGAGACCTTGCCGCGCCCGGCCAGCCTCTCAGCTAGAGCCAGTTTGCGTTTGAGTTCGGACATAGGTTCCTCCCAGAAAGTTGACTATCGGCTGCCAAACCGATCGGCTTGGCAAAAACTTGCCCGGCCGCTCGGATCTAGGCGTCCCTTGCGGCACCCGGGTTGTCGCTAAACTTGCATGCCCATCGAGGCCCGTCAATCAATGACGGCTGGGCGCAGTTGGGCACCACATCTTGCGATATGGGTCGCGACTTAGTTTGGGAGGTCTGTGCTCACATGCCGGCGAGGCGCTGCCACATGCTGCCAAGCCATGAGCGGTATCGCACCGGCGTTTCAGCTGCGACAAGACAGAGACAGGGGCCGGCGCCTTCCGCCACCGGACGGTGGATCGCGGTGCCGTCAAGGTCGGCGATGTCGCCGATGGTGTAGCGGCCGTGCTGGTCGCGGTATGCTCCGCGCAGCACAAGGCTGAGCTCACAACTGCCATGGCCGTGCTCCGGCAGGGCGCTGCCGGGCGAAATCCGGACCAGCCGCAAGTGGCCGGCAGCGCCGGGCGGCAGCTCGAGGTCGCGCACCGCCACCCCGGGCAGGACTTTGCGCCAAGGAATCTGGTCGAGACTGCACCCGTCGAGACGCATCGCCAGGGGCATCGGCAGGCCAAAATCGCCTATATCGCTTGCCGCCTCGTCAGCGGCGGTCGGCGCCAGCCTGTCCCTCGTCTTGAGGGCGGTCAGTCCGCGCCTCGCGAGGTCGAGCGGCAGCACGCTTTGGCTCGCCTCTTGCGGGCCTTCGCGCGTCGTGGCCGCGGCTTCGGCGTCGCGCCGGCACTCTCGGCACCACGCCACATGCGAGGCGGCTACCACGCTCAAGGCCTCGGGAAGCCGTCCGGAGGCAAAATCGAGCAGCGTCAATTTCCTGAGGTGGTGTTGTGTTCGCATGCCGCGAAGCTCCCGAGCGCATAATGCCATTGAATGGTCCTGGCACGCAACGCGCGGCAGGCCCATTTGGCTGCATTATTCTTTGACCAAAGCGGCCAAAGTTTCGAGACGGTCGGCTTGGCTCGCCGGCTTGTCCCAGCGGATGCGATGGATGCGCGGGAAACGCATGGCGAGTCCCGACTTATGGCGTGGCGAGGGCTGGGCGGCGTCAAAGGCAATTTCCAGAACAAGCTGCGGCTTGACCGCCCGCACCGGCCCGAAGCGCTGCGCGGTATGGGTGCGGATGAAGCGGTCGAGACGCAAAAGCTCCTCGTCGGTGAAGCCGAAATAGGACTTCCCCACCGGCACGAGTTCCTCGCCGCCGTGCTCGGTGCGGCGCCACAGCCCGAAGGTGTAGTCGGAATA
>CAYWVA010000534.1:0-2031 GCA_964461545.1 uncultured Rhizobiaceae bacterium
TTGGAGATATGGATCGGCAACTCCTTGGACACGATGCCGCCCTGCTGCGATGCCGACTGCTTCTGGTGGCGCCGCGCGACATTGACACCCTGGACGATCGCCCGGTTTTCCTTAGGCAGCATCTTCAGCACGCTGCCCTTCTTGCCTTTGTCCTTGCCGGAAATCACGATCACCGGATCGCCCTTCCTGATCTTGAGCTTGACCGCCATCACAGCACCTCTGGGGCGAGCGAAATGATCTTCATATGGTTTCTTGCCCTGAGTTCGCGCGGCACGGGGCCGAAAATGCGGGTGCCGATCGGCTCGCCCTGGTTGTTGACCAGGACGGCCGCATTACGGTCGAAGCGGATTACCGAGCCGTCGGCGCGGCGAATGTCCTTCGAGGTGCGCACCACCACCGCCTTGGTCACATTGCCCTTCTTGACCCGGCCGCGCGGAATGGCATCCTTGACCGACACCACGATGATGTCGCCGACATGGGCATATTTCCGCTTCGAGCCGCCGAGCACCTTGATGCACTGGACCCGCCGGGCGCCGGAGTTGTCGGCGACGTCGAGATTTGTCTCTGCCTGGATCATGACATCACCTGTTGTTCATCATTCATCTCGGGCCGGCCGCACCGCATCGGTGCCCTGCCGCCTCAAGCTCCCGGTGCCACCCTGTCGAGCAGCGCCCACGATTTCGTCTTCGACACCGGCCGACATTCCTGAATCCGCACCACATCGCCGATTTTGGCAACATTGCCAACGTCATGGGCGTGATACTTCTTGGTCCGCCGGACCGTCTTCTTCATCACGGGGTGGGTGAACCGGCGCTCGACCAGGACCACAACGGTCTTGTCGGCCTTGTCGCTCACAACCACGCCCTGCAGAATGCGCTTTGGCATAGCCTTCAAACTCTCCTACTTCGTCTCGGCGGCGCTCTCGCGCGCCTCCGACTTAAGGTGCGAAATCGTCTTCAGCCGCGCGATATCGCGGCGCACCTGGCGCACCCGGGCGGTGTTCTCAAGCTGGCCGGTGGCCTTCTGAAAGCGCAGGTTGAACTGCTCCTTCTTCAGCCTCAAGAGCTCGTCCTTGAGCTGATCCGGCGTCATCACCCTGACATCGCTGGCTTTCATCGTCTCACTCCTGCTCGCCCAGCCGGGCCACCATGCGCGTCTTGATGGGCAGCTTTGCCGAGGCAAGCCTGAACGCCTCCTCGGCAATGGGACGCGGCACGCCGTCGATCTCGAACATGATCCGCCCCGGCTTCACCCGCACGGCCCAGTACTCCGTCGACCCCTTGCCCTTACCCATGCGCACCTCGGTCGGCTTCTTGGCCACCGGGACGTCGGGGAAGATCCGAATCCACACGCGGCCCGCCCGCTTCATGTGGCGGGTGAGCGCCCGGCGGGCGGCTTCGATCTGGCGCGCAGTCACCCGATCGGGCTCCATCGCCTTGAGGCCGAAGCTGCCGAAATTGAGCTGGGTGCCGCTCGACGCGGCGCCGTGAATGCGGCCCTTGTGCTGTTTGCGGAACTTGGTCCGTTTCGGCTGCAGCATGGTCTTGTCCTATAATCCTTTTCGCCTCAGCCGGTGGCGTGCTCGCGCCGCCGGTCGCGGGCCCCTTCGGCCTCGGCAGCGCGCTTGTCCTGGGCCATCGGGTCGTGCTCGAGGATCTCGCCCTTGAAGATCCACACCTTGACGCCGCACGTGCCGTAGGCGGTGACCGCGGTGGCATTGCCGTAATCGATATCGGCCCTGAGCGTGTGAAGCGGCACGCGACCTTCGCGATACCACTCCATGCGGGCAATCTCGGCTCCGCCGAGGCGACCGGCGCAGTTGATCCGAATGCCTTCGGCACCCATACGCATGGCCGACTGGACGGCGCGCTTCATCGCCCGGCGGAACGCCACCCGGCGCTCCAGCTGCTGGGCGATGTTCTCGGCAACAAGCTGGGCATCGACCTCGGGCTTGCGCACTTCGACGATGTTGAGGTGCACCTCCGACGTCGTCATCTTGGAGATCTCGCGGCGCAGCTTCTCGATATCGGC
>CAYWVA010000535.1:0-2023 GCA_964461545.1 uncultured Rhizobiaceae bacterium
TCCTGGCGCTGGAGGCCGACCGCCTGCTCAAACCTCCTCTGCCGCAATGACCCAGGGTTCGGCCTCCGCCGCGCTCTTCCAGCTCTGCCAGGCCGGCAGCGCCATCACGGCCTCCATGTAGCCTCGCGAGTCCGGCGAGACCGCAAGGTCATAGACCTCGAACCGGCTGACGACAGGGGCAAACATGGCATCGGCGGCAGTGAAGCGGCCGAACAGGAACGGCCCGCCCTCGCCACCGGCCTCGCGGCAGTTCCGCCAGATCTCCTCGATCCGGGCGACATCGGCGGCGACGTCCGGCGGCAGCTCGATGCGGCCCTTGGCCCGGCGCATGTTCATCGGACAGTGCGAGCGCAAGCGCGGGAATCCGGCGTGCATTTCGCTTGCCACGGCTCGGGCCATGGCTCGGCGGGCGATGGCGCTCGGCCACAGCCGGGCGCCCGGGTAGGACTCGGCCAGGTATTCCAGGATGGCCAGCGACTCCCACACGGTGATGCCGCCATGGTGCAGCACCGGCACGCGCCCTGCCCTGCTATGGGCGGCGATCCGGGGCTTGGTATCAGGCTGGTCGAGCGCAATCACGTCTTCGGTGAAAGTGATGCCGGCCACCGTCATGGCGATCCACGGGCGCAGCGACCACGACGAATAGTTCTTGTTGCCGATGACGAGATGGGGCTGGATCATGACAGGGTTCTCAAGCATCCGCGCTTATTGTTCCACGTCCGCCTTACTTTCGCCGCGGCGGAAGCGGTCGATATAGATCGTGGCGGTGCCGGGCATCGGGGCGCGATTGTGGCCGAACCTGAAATACTGCGTCGGGTCTTCGGCTCCGAGCACCCCGATGGTACCGGTGGCGCGGGCGATGAACCGGCCATTGGCATAGATCTCGATAATGCCGTCGCCGGCGAGGCCGCCCTTGATGCGGTAGATCATGTCGACCCAGTCAACCCGCGGGTCCGGGAGGATCGGATCGTCGCCATACTCGACAGTCACGTTGTCACGGCCATCGAACCTCGAAGCCTCGCTCACGAAGGCAAAGCGGCTCGCTATGCCGTCCTTGAGCATGGCGAAAAAGCTTTTCGCCTCGCCCGCCGAGGTCGCCACCAGCACCCGCGAGTCGCCGCTTTCCAGCGTGACGTGAAATACTTCGTTGTCGAAGCGTTGGGCGAGGAACGGGCTGCCGTCGGTCTCTTGCTTCCAGCCGCCGATCTGCCAGCGCTGGTCGCCGGTGCGCGGCCCGCGCCCGTCGATGCGGAAACTGAACGCATACCAGGCATCGTCACCGAAGTTGAGACGCTGCTCCAGGGCCTCGCGGATCTCGCTGATCTGGCACTGGCAGACCGAATCGAAGTCGCGGCCGGTGACCCGGATGGCCAGGGCGCCTAGGCCGTCGCGCACCACCCGGCGGTCGATCCAGTGGTGCCGCTCGCCCATCCGGTAGAGCGACCAGACGGTTTCGTCGAGCGGTTCGGCCTCGAACTCCTCGACAATCGAGATCTGTTTGTCCGCAAAAGCCGGCAGTGCCAGCGCCGCGGCGGCGATGCAGCCGATGGCCGCCAGCCGCCATCCGGCTGTCCCGCTTTTCCGATACACCTCGGTGTGCCCACTCATCGGCATAGCTCATCCCCCAGGCAGCTTGCGCGCGGTCACTTCGATCTCGATCCGCATGCGCTCGTCGACGAGCGACGCAACCACGGTGGTGTTCGCCGGCATCGCCGCGTGCATATACTGTCCGATAATCGGGGCAACCTTGGGGAAATCCTCCGCCGCGGCGAGATAGACCCGGATGCGCACCACCTCGTTCAGGCTCGAGCCGGACTTTTCGAGCGCCTGGGCGATGTTGCGGAAGCACTGGTGCGCCTGGGCCCCGACGTCGGGGGAGATCGTCATGGCGGCGTAATCGAAGCCGGTGGTGCCCGACACCATCACCCAGTCGCCGCCAGCGTCGGGGAGCACCACGGCGCGCGAGTAGCTGGCAAGCTCCTCATACTTGGAGCCGGTGGACAGGCGATGGCCGCGCATCTCA
>CAYWVA010000536.1:0-2022 GCA_964461545.1 uncultured Rhizobiaceae bacterium
AGGAGACCAAGGCGCTGGCGCCGGTCGGCGCCGCCAAGCTCGAACGCATCATCCGCCGCTATTTCCGCGACCGGGCCTGGAACGGCTGATGCTGCCGCAGGAAATCATCCGCAGGAAGCGCGACGGCGAAACCCTCTCCACCGACGAGATCGCCTTCATGGTCAAGGGCCTCACCGAAGGCACTGTGACCGAAGGGCAGGTCGCGGCCTGACACCGGACCTGGTGCATCACGCTCCATCTGGCGCCGCATGTGAAGGGTTTCGGATGCCGGCCGATCGTGAGGTGGGCGGTGGCGCCGGGGCCGGCGTCCGAAAGCCTCCAGGGAACGAACCCGCGGGATCGAGAGCGTTTTTGGGCTATGGGGATTTCAGCGTCTGGGGAGGGCCGCTGGCGTCGGCGTGATGGCCAGTGGGGAGGGCCCAGACCGGCGAGCGGGGCAGTGGCGGGACGAGCATTCTAAAGAGTGGATGGCGACGGGCGGTGATTGCCGGAGTCATCGGCGCGGTCAGCGGCGGTATCGGGCGCAGCCGCGCGCGGTGGTCCGGCCGCCAAGGACGGGGTCTTCGGCGGGTCTGCGTGAGCGGTGATGCATCTTTTGCGGTCATGAGAGGCTGGGCCTGCTTGTGGCGTGGGAGGCTGGCGGCGCGCGGGCGTGGCCGCCGCGCCCGAAGGTCTCGATGATGATCATGCGGCCGCCGCAGCACGGGCATGGCGGCCGCCAGTCCGCCGGAACGGCCCGATCAGCGTCGCCGCTTGACCCGTTCTGTTCGGCCTGGGGCTGCGGCGCGGCGAGGAGTTCGCGGGCTCGGGCGATGTTGGCCTTGCGGCCAGCGCTGGCGAGCAGGCCGTAATGGCGAATGCGATGGAAGCCCTTCGGCAGCACATGGAGCAGGAAGCGGCGGATGAACTCGCCCGCTTCGAGCGTCATGGTGCGGTAGCGCTGGCGCCCATTGCGGCGATAGTCCTTGACGCGGAAGGTCACGCCTGTCTCGTCGAGCCCGATCAATCGGCTATTGGAGATGGCGATGCGGTGGGTGTAGCGGGCGAGATAGGCGAGCACCGCCTCGGGCCCGGCGAAGGGGCGCTTGGCATAAACGAACCAGTTCTTCCTTCTGAGCGGGGCGAGGTGTTTGGCAAAGGCCTGCGGGTCGGCAAGCCCGGCCTGATCTGAGAAGAACTTCAGCTGGCCCGCTGCATGCGCCTTGGCGAGTCCTTGCAGGAAGCGCCGCCGGAACAGCCGCGACAGAACGCGCACGGGCAGGAGGAAGCCTGGCCGGCAAGCCACCCACCGCAGGCCATCCAGGGAGATGCCGCCGCCAGGCACGATCATGTGCAGGTGCGGATGGTGGGCCATCGCCGAGCCCCATGTGTGGAGCACGGCGGTGATGCCGATGCGGGCGCCGAGATGCCTTGGATCGGCGGCGATGGTGATCAACGTCTCGGAGGCGGCGCGGAACAAGAGGTCATAGACCACGGCCTTGTTGTGCCAGGCGATGTCGGCGACCTCGCCGGGCAGGGTGAAGACCACGTGGAAGTAGCCGACATCGAGGAGGTCGGCCTGGCGTTGAGCGAGCCAGTTCCTTGCCGCCGCACCCTGGCATTTGGGACAGTGCCGGTTGCGGCAGGAATTGTAGGCGATGCGGCTGTGGCCGCAGTCCTCGCAGGCCTCGACATGGCCGCCGAGGGCGGCGGTGCGGCAGGTCTCGATCGCCGACATCGCCTTCAACTGGCGCAGGCTCAGATGGCCGGCATGGGCAGCGCGCCAGGCGGCGCCATGGCGATGAAAGACGTCTGCGACCTCCAGCGGCGGGCGGCCCACGGCCGCCGGTCACCCGTCCGGTCTCCTCTCTGCCTCTGCCAGCAGGCTGATCCGGTCGAGCGGGCTCATGACGGCGCGGATCGTGTTGGTGGCGACGCGGGCATAAAGCGCGGTGGTGTCGAGCTTGGCGTGCCCGAGCAGGACCTGGATCACCCGGATGTCGATGTCCTGCTCCAGGAGGTGGGTGGCGAAGCTGTGGCGCA
>CAYWVA010000537.1:0-2018 GCA_964461545.1 uncultured Rhizobiaceae bacterium
ACCGCGGCCGCGCTTGCCCGGCTCGCTCCCGCCGACGTAGATCTCATCGACCTCGACCTGCTCGCTCAGGGGCTCGCGGCCGGGCGGACCATGGCGCGGCGGAGCTTGTGCAGCCAAGTCCAGGCCGTCTGGTGGCTGCGGAAGCCCAGCTGGCGCTGCAGCTCCACCGCCGAGATCAGAAGGGCGCGGTCGAGAACGCCAACGGCCGGTTCCGACGGCACCTGCCGCGCGGCCTCGACCTCGACGCCCTGGCCGACGCCGAGCTGCAGGAGATCGTGCTTACCCACAACCTCGCGCCGCGCAAGTGCCTGGGCTTCCTCACCCCGCTCCAATCGCTGCTCACCGAGCTTGGCAAGGACGTCCAGATCCGCTTCGCTTAGCCCCGTTGCGCTTCACCCTGGAATCCACCACCTGCTCGATGGTGGTGGTGTCGCGTTCGCCGCATCCGACGGCTGGCAGATTGAGAGATTCGCGTCCGAGACGCTACACTAGGCGGATGGAGGAGAAGTACGTGGAAGCTCACACAGGCTCGCAGGAGCTGGTCTCCGTGATTGTGCCGGCCTACAACGCGGCGGCAACGATCGGCGAAGCGCTGGAGTCCGCCCTGGCCCAAACCTACCCGGACCTCGAGGTGATCACGGTGGACGACGGCTCGACCGACGCCACGGCCGACATCGTGACGTCGTTCGCCGCGCGCGACCCGCGCGTGCGCCTGTTGCGGCAGGCCAACGCCGGCGTCGCTGTCGCGCGCAACCTAGCCATCGCGCACGCCCGCGGCGCCTACGTCGCGCCGCTCGACGCGGACGACCTCTGGCACCCCGAAAAGCTTGCCCTGCAGGTGGCGGCGATGCGCCGGGGCGGCCCGCGGGTTGGACTCGTCTACTGCTGGTGGCGGGATATCGACGCGACGGGCCGGGTCATCGCCAATAAGTCTCTACCCTACCCGCACGAGGGCAACATGTATGCCGCCCTGATCTTGGGTAACCCGATTCGAAGCGGCAGCATCCCGCTGATCCGGCGGCCGTGCCTGGCCGAGGCTGGCTGCTACGACCCTGACTTACGCGGCGCATGCGAGGACCTCAAGCTCTACCTGCGGCTCGCGGAGCGCTACGACTTCGCCCTGGTGCGGCGGCACCTCGTTGGCTACCGCAGGGCACCGGGAACCGCGTCATCGGATACGCGGCGGATGGTCCGTGCTCATAAGATCGTGCTGGCGGAGGCACGGCGCCGGCACCCCGACCTGCCCGATTGGCTGTTCCGCCTGGGTGTGGCCCGCTTTGAATACCAACAAGGAAGAAGCTGCCTACGTCGCGGAAAACTGCTCCTGGGCCTTGGCATGCTTTTGAATGCGCTGAGGCGCGACCCGGCGGCGGTGCCGTACCGCTTGGCCGAGCACCCGTATCGGGCGCTTTCACGGCGCCTCCCGGAGAGGCTTGCCGGTCCCCCGCTTGCCATGCCAATAGACGGCGGTGCACCGTCCAACTTCGGCAGGCGGGGGCGCATGTTCGGCTACGACGCACAGGCGAGATGGGCGGGCGGGAGTCCTATGCCGCCTCGGCCTGTTGACCTCGGGGGACGAATGTTTCTAGCTGTGGAGGCCCTGCCACTACCGGGATCCCGAATCTGCAGCAGCTTGTACGCTTGGCGTTGTGAGATGCTCGCGGCCTCCGTTGACAGCCGGCATCGGCCTTCGCCGGGGTGCGAAGTGTCGACGAAGCGCTCTTCGAACGGCCTCCCCGGGCGGCAGGTAGTGTCCTGATGAGCTGACGCCTGATTCAGCCCGCAAGCCACCGCAGGATCTCATCCTCGCCGAGCTGGACGACTTCAAGCCGGTGTCGTCCGAGCTGAGATCGTTGTCGCCTTGCCCTGCAGGACCAAGGTGAAGCCGGCCTCGGCATAACAATGGACATTGATCAGGCCCCTCGAGCATCTGCCGTAGCCATTCGCGTTGGGCCGATCGTCGCGCACCCTCGGCAGGTTCATCTGCGCTGGGGGATGCCGGCGGCATCTGCCGGATC
>CAYWVA010000538.1:0-1990 GCA_964461545.1 uncultured Rhizobiaceae bacterium
CGCCAACCCCGCACGCGCCGGCAAAGGTTCGGATTGCGGCGGCGGAAGCGCCAGTCTCTTTGGCAGCGTCGCCGCACTTCGCGGGCACTCATGCGCCGTGACCGCTGCCGACGGCCACGGCGCCGCCAACGTTCATGGGACCGCACCTCGATGATGTCGGTCTGCGCCTCGGTCGATTCGAGTTCGACGGTTGCTGCCTCCGCTGCGGCAGGCGCCAGAATCGTCGATCCGACGACGCCGATGGCCCCGCATGCACACATGCCTGCCAAGAAGTCGCGGCGCGAGGGCTGGGAGTCCTGAGGTGCGCCATCAATGAACTGCATTACAGATGCTTGAAGTCGATTCCAAACCATAATTCACCTCCATTGCGAGTCCGACTCGACTTAGATCCTGACGCAAGGCCTCCGGGATTCCGTCGCAGCCGAGACCGAGACCCGCGGCGCCCACTGGGCGTCCCATTGCACGAGTGCGCCCGATGTTGAAGAATGCTGAGGACTAAGGCAGAGCAGACTTATTGACGAGGTGTCCATGGTCGATCCCGAGGGGCCGAGCCAAGCAAGCATCAGGAGCGATAAGTTGGGCGCTCCAGATCAGCAGCAGACGGCCGACTATGTTGCCCACATGTCGCTCGTCTTAATGAAGATGGCAGCCAGTGCCGGAATGCGGCGCTTGGCCCGATTGCTTGAAGAGGTCGTGAAAGAGGCCATTCAGCAGGGCGGAATGCCTCCGAAGCAGCGGATCAAGCACAATGAAAAGCCCCGGCCGTGAAGCCAGGGCTAGAACGCACGATGGCGGTGGTGGTCAGCCGGCCCGCGCGAGCCACCGATCGCCCGCTGCTCGGCCGGGCTGAGCCGAAGGCACCAAATGAGTGACTTGAGCCCGCCGTTGGCCGAGGGCTCGGTGATTGCAGTGGCAGGGCGATCAATCGGCTGGATTGTTGCCGCCGCCTTCGGCCAGCGCCCGCAAAGCACCATCGAGCCGCTCAGGGTTGGCGGTGAGCCCGCGCGACGGCTTCCCCATACATGCCGCCGTCAAGATCATGGCCATGGCGGCCTCAGCCCATGCTGCAGATAGCCCACGTCCAATCATGGCCACATAAGCTCTGTTCGCTTCAGGATTTTCCCGGATGAATGCCGCAACGATCTCTTTCATCTCGGGGGTCATGCCTATTTCCCCGGTACCGCCTCGATTTGCTTCGTCGCCTCGCGCAGTGTCGGGTCGGCCAAGTGGCCGTCACTCGTTGGACGCGCGCGGCGCCTGCGCTCATAGTGCGCCTGTCCGGCGGCGATAACAAGCGGGAGTTGCGGGCGTGTTTCGTGACAAGTTAGCGTCATGAAATGGGCAGACCTCCACTCCGCATCGAGGACATCCGGGTTGCCATTGATCGCTGGTGCGGGCCTCGCAAGCGAGGGGTGTTTCGGCCGTTCTGAGTTGCCACAGCGGCTCGGTTGCATCGTGGTGCCGCCAGGCCGGCAGCACCAGTCCATGGGTCGGACAGCGATTCATTAACCATCTCAGCCCAAGCTTATGTCTCCGAAAGTGGAGGGCGGAACATGAGCAATGTCGTGCTGCTAATCGGTGGTGGGCTGGCCGTGGCGGGCAATGTTGCGCTGCTTTGGCTTACGCTGGAGATTGCCAGGCGGGCAACGTCTGAGTTCGACAACACGCGCTGAGAAGCCGCTGCTGACACTCGTCGGCTGGTCACGGTCGAAGCGTTGAGCGGGCGGTTGATCTACGTCTGATTAGCCATGATCGCCGCTGCCATCAAGAGAGCGCGACGTTGCCCTTGATGCCGCCTTGGCATCGGCGTAGCCTCGACGGCGTTGAAAGTCTAACCTCTCCCGAGGGACAGACTGCAACGGAGCCCCGGCGCCCCAAGTGAGCCGGGGCTCATTTTGTGCGAGCCCCGCCGAGCCGCGAAACGCCTTTGCGGCGTCCATGCCGGCAGCAAAAAGCCCACCGGCGAGGTCTTGCGCGGGGTGGTGGTGGT
>CAYWVA010000539.1:0-1979 GCA_964461545.1 uncultured Rhizobiaceae bacterium
CGTAAGCGGTCTATTGACCGCACGGCTCTGATGGCTTGACTTTGACCGCAACCGGCTCACGCGGCGAGTTTGTTGGCCGGTCGCTGGGGCACCCAGGCCCATGGCATGAGTTCGTCGATGCGGGCGGCGGGCCAGAGATTGACGAGCCTGGTGAGCACGTCGGCGAAGTAAGCTTGCGGCTCGACGCCGTTCAACTTGCAGGTTTCGATGAGCGAGGCGATGCAGGCCCAGTTCTCGGCGCCTTCGTCGTGACCGGCGAAGAGTGCGTTCTTGCGATTAAGAACGATGGGACGAATTCCCCGTTCGACGATGTTGGTATCGAGCTCGATGCGACCGTCGTCGAGGAAGCGAGAGAGCCCGTCCCAGTGGTTCAAGCCATATCGGATCTCGTCGGCGATTGCAGCCTTGGCGGAGACGCGGGTGAGCTGATGTTCGAGCCACGCCTTGAGCGCCACGACGAGGGGCTTGCTTTTGTCCTGGCGCACGGCGCGGCGCTCATCGGCGCTTCGCCCTCGGATCGCCTTCTCGATCGCGTAGAGAGACGCGATGCGTTCGAGCACTTCGCTCGCGATCGGCGCATCCCCGCCCTTGGCGATGTCGAAGAAATGGCGACGCAGGTGGGCCCAGCAGAACGCGAGCGCAATCGTCTCGCCGGGGGCTTTGTCGGCGATGGTCTTGTAGGCCGCATAGCCATCGCATTGGACGATGCCGCGGTAGCCATCGAGCAACTTGAGCGCGTGAACCGCGCCACGACCGGGCGCGTAGCTGTAGGCGATCGCGGGCGGATCGGTCCCGCCCCACGGCCGGTCATCCCGTGCGATCGCCCAGAAGTATCCCTTCCTGGTGCGACCGCGGCCGGGGTCGAGCACCGGCGCCACGGTCTCGTCGACCGCGATCTTGCCGGAGGTGAGGATGAGTTCGCGCAGCCGCAGCCAGATCGGTTTGATCTCGGCGGCGGCATAGCCGACCCAGAACGCCAGGGTCGAACGCCTGATGTCGAGGCCTTGCGCCGCCAGCATCTGCGCCTGCCGATAAAGCGGCAGGTGCCAGGCGTATTTGCCGACCAGCACCGAGGCGATCATCGCCTCGGTCGGCAGTCCGCCCTTGATCAGCCGCTCGGGCGCCGGCGCCTGCACCACGGCCTCCTCGCAGGCCCGGCAGCCGTATTTGGATCGGTGCGTCACGACCACCCGGAACTGGGCCGGGATCACGTCGAGCCGCTCCGCCGTGTCCTCGCCGATCACATGCATGGGCGCCCGGCAGCACGGGCACTGGGTGTCCTCGGGCTCGATGGTCACGTGCACGCGCGGCAGATGGCTGGGGAGCGCGCCGCGATTGATGCGGCGTTTGGCGGCCCGTTCGCCCGCCGCCGCCGGATTCCGCTTGTCGTCATCGGCTTCGCTCGTCGCAATGGCCTGCTCGATATCCTCAAACGCCAGGGCGAACTGGTCCGCGTCGAGCTTCTCCGACCGCCGGCCAAATTGCATGCGCCGCAGTTGTTGCAGGAGATGCTGCAGGCGGTGGTTCTGCGACAGCGCCTGATCGCGCTCGGCGACGGCGGCATCGCGCTCCACAATCGCGGCATCCCGCTCCGTGCACAATGTTGCGACCAGCGCATGCAGCGCTTCAATGTCGGTCGGCAGACGATCGGCGGCGTTGCTCACGCACGCACCGAATCAGATTCGCGCTCGGTTGTGGTGCGCAATCTGCAGCCTGATTCAACTGGTCACAGCCCCTCACGCCGTCGCGGTCGGACGTGGAACATCGTGCGTGTGGAGACGCGACCAGTCCATGCCGTCGACCAGCACCGCGAGTTGCGAGGGGGAGAGCCGCATCACGCCGTCGCTGATTGGCGGCCAGCGGAACGCTCCCTGTTCGAGCCGCTTCCAGAACAGGACCAGGCCGGACCCGTCCCAGGCCAGGATCTTCAATCTGTCAGCTCGCTTGCTGCGAAAAATGAAGATCGTGCCCGAGAACGG
>CAYWVA010000540.1:0-1979 GCA_964461545.1 uncultured Rhizobiaceae bacterium
GCAGCGCCGGCCGGCCGATCTCGGGCCGACCGGCCCGGCTTTGCGGTTGAATGATCAGGCCTTGCCTGAGGCAGTTCCCGAGCCGCGCCCGAATGGCGACCTCGCGCACGTCCGCCGGCAGTCCGAGGGCCAGAGGCGGCAGCTCGGCTTGACGCGCCGCGTTCGCGACCCGCGTGGAGGTCTTGGCATCGAGCCGTTCGATCGCCGCCGCCGGCAGATCGCGGCGCAATCTTGCCTTCAGCTCTACCGGGTCGCCGAAGTCGATCGCGCACACGCCATCGCTGGTAACCGCGACCAGCACCTGCCTGATCCCCTGCTCGACGACCGTGAACCGGACCCGGGTTCCAGCCCCGCCGGCGCGCCGTGCCGCCGGGGTCATGCCGAGCATCTTGCGAGCGTTCTCGTACGCCCGTGAGATGGAGCCATAACCCGCGCCATAGATCGCCTCCGTCACTCGGCGCCCGGACGCCAGACTTTGTGCGAGACGCCGCCAACGCACCGCCTTGAAGTACTCACCCGGAGTCGTGCCGAGCACCTCTTTGAAGACCCGGTGGAAATGGAAGCGACTCACGCCCACGGCGTCGGCGACCGCGGTCAGGGATGGCCGGCGCTCGCTCGCGCTCAGGATGGCGCAGGCCTTGCCGACCGCGGCTACATGCCCGGCGAGTGGCGAGGCCAGGGTCGGCCTGCAGCGCTTGCACGCGCAAAAGCCCGCCGCTTCGGCGGCTGCAGGGTCAGAAAAGAAGCGGACATTCCGCCGCCGTGGCTTCGGCGTCGGGCAGGACGGCCGGCAATAGATGCCGGTGGTGACCACCGCGTAGACGAAGTCCCCGTCGGTCGCCGCGTCGCGACCCACCACTGCGCTCCAGCACTCACCCTCGTCCGCAATCACGGCCCGCTCCACCATTCGCTTGTCACGGTAGAGATCGGCTGCGCGAAGCCCCAATTCTACCCGGTTATTGCTTTCTCACTGACGCCCGGCCGCGCGGCTAAGATTTGCGTATGCCGCCGGGAGCGCGGAATCCATGCTACGACCGTCCGAGGCTCGGGCTTACGCGCCGGCGGCGATCTGCCGCATCACTCCGAGCGCCAAGCTCACGACATCCGCGCCCGGCTCGTCCGGATAGACCGCGTAGGCCGGCAGCCGGAACTCGGGCGCCAGCGGCCTGCGATAAAGCCGGCCGCTCTCGAGGTGCGTTGCCACGAGACGAAGTGGAAAGTAACCGGATCCACTGCCTCCCTGGAGGATATGCTGCAGGCCGAGCCAGCCCATATTGGCGACCACGCCTGCGCCAGCATAGGCTGGGAAATGGACGCTATGCTGGGCATAAAACTCAGCGCCCCAGTCGATGTAGACGTAGCCTTCCTCCGGCTGCGACTCGCCATGCTCTTCGGTCGACACCAAAACCAGTCGCTCTTCCAGGAGCCGCTCGACGGTCAGGCCGGGCCGGCTTTGCGGCGTGTACATGACGCCGATGTTGATCCGTCCCTCGACCAGTCCCTGCATGAGGTCCTCCTCGAAGCCGATCTCGGCGCGCACCGAGATATCGGGCGCCATCTTGCGCATCAACGGCAGCCACTCGAGCAGCAGTCCCTCCCACAGACCGAACCGCCCGCCGACCGCTAGCGTCCCCTGGTAACCGACAGCAATCCCGACGTCCTGTCGCGCCCTCTCCACCGTTCGCACCAGGATGGCGGCGTGCTTCTGGAACTGCCGGCCTGCCGCGGTGAGCCTGGTGCCGGCCTTGTTCCGCACGAACAGGCTGCACCCCAGCTGCTCTTCCAGCGTGTGGACCCGCGCACTCACGGTCGACTGCGTGACGTGCAGGCGCTCGGCGGCACCGACGAAGTTGCCGGCGGCGACGACGGTGAGAAAGGTGCGGGCGAGCTCGGTTTCCATCGCGGGCGGCTTTTGTATCGAAGATTTCGATATCATCGGGCATAACATTTTCGTTTGTCAAATGCGAGCGCAGTGCCAA
>CAYWVA010000541.1:0-1975 GCA_964461545.1 uncultured Rhizobiaceae bacterium
AGAATCCGGCTGATGTAGGAGAGGCCGACCCGCTCTGCTCGCGCCAGCGCTTTGATCGAGCCACATGGCCGTGCGTGCGATGGAGCCACATCGCCGTGCCTGCCGGTGTGAGCGCCAGTCGCGACCCAGCGCGGGCTGCCCTCCGGTGGGGGTGATGGCGACTTGGCGCCGGTGACGAGAGCACTCTGTCACCCGAGCTTGCCGTCCAGGCCCGGATCCCGGTAGCTTCCGGGCGCCAACGCCGATCGGGAGCGGATCGCCATGAACCCGGCTGAGATCGACCAGGTCGCGGCCGCCGACAAGGATCTGCCGCTGCGCGACGACATCTGCCTCCTCGGCGGCATCCTCGGCGCACCTCGCCAACATCGCCGAGGACCTGTACCACATCCGCCGCACCCGGGCGGACGCCCTGGCCGGCTGCGCGCCTTCCTCGCCGACGCGCTGGTGAGCCCCGTGCTCGCCGCCCATCCCACCGAGGTCCGGCGCAAGAGCTCGCAGACCAGCCGGTGCTCGCGAAGAAGCCTTTCCCCCGGGGTCCTGCTTAGCTACGCTCTAGCCGTACTCCGCTGCACCGTTCGACATCGCTTTCTGGCTCGTGCTGCGCCTGCCGACGGCGGGGCCGTCGCCGGCCCCTTCTCAACCGCATCGCGGAGGACGAGGGGGCAGACAACCTGCCAGGCGAGCAGGATCCGCCAGGGGAGGAAGCCATGCAAAGAATCGGTCTGCTGCCACGGCTGATCATCGGATTGGTCACGGGCATCCTCATCGGGCTCATCTGTTCGATCGCGGACGTTGAATGGCCGGTGCGACTGCTGGCGACCTTCAACGGCGTGTTCGGCAGCTTCCTCGGCTACATCATCCCCCTCATCATCATCGGTTTCGTCACCTATGGCATCGCCGATCTGGGGACGGGCGCCGGCAGGCTCCTGGGGCTGACCGCCGGCATGGCCTATCTCTCGACGGTCACCGGCGGCATCCTGGCCTTCCTCGTCGGTATCATGCTCCTGCCGGGCATCGCGCTCGGAGGGGCCGCGACGAATCCTGAGCACGCCCTGCTCACCGCCTTCATCGAGATCGAGATCGCGCCCGTGATGGGGGTCATGACCGCGCTGGTCACGGCGTTTCTCCTGGGGCTCGGCATCGCCGCCACGGGCAGCCGGACGATGCTCGCGTTCATGAAGGAATTCGAGTCGATCATCGGCGCGACCATACGCGTGATCATCATCCCGCTCCTGCCGATCCACATCGGCGGCATCTTCGCCAACATGACGTTCGCCGGCCAGGTGTGGACCACGATGGCGGTCTTCGGCCAGGTCTTCGTTATCATCATCTTCCTGCACATCGCCTACATCTTCATGCAGTACCTGGCCGCCGGCACCATCGCCGGGAAGAACCCGGTGGTGGCGCTGCGCAACATGCTGCCGGCCTACGTCACCGCCATCGGCACGCAGTCGTCCGCCGCCACCATCCCGGTGACGCTCCGCAGCGCCAAGAAGAACGTCTCGGAGGACGTCGCCGACTTCGCCATCCCCCTGTGCGCCACCATCCACCTTGCCGGCAGCACCATCAGCATCGTGCTGACCGCGATGGCGGTGATGTTGATGGCCGACGTGACGCCGACCTTCGGCGCGATGCTGCCGTTCATCTTCACGCTCGGGGTGACCATGGTCGCGGCGCCGGGCGTTCCGGGTGGCGCGGTGATGGCGGCGCTCGCGCTCCTGTCCTCCATGCTCGGCTTCACCGACGCCCAGCTCGCCCTCATGATCGCCCTGTACCTGACCCAGGACAGCTTCGGCACGGCCGCGAACGTGATGGGCGACGGCGCCATCGCGATCGTGGTGGACCGGGTCGCCCCGACCGGCACGGCACCGGTGGAAGTCGCCGAGCCGGTGCCGGCAGAGTAAGCGCCCCGGTGCGACGGCGCACCGGGCATGATCCTCGGGCACGCGCTGGGGCGCATCGGCGACCTGATGAG
>CAYWVA010000542.1:0-1964 GCA_964461545.1 uncultured Rhizobiaceae bacterium
CCAACGCGACGGCGACCGACACCGCCGTGGCCATCGCCGCCAGCTCGGGCCTGGCCCAGATCGCCATCGCGGACGATGACGCCGAAGCGAGCTTCGTCAACTCCGGATCGCTTGACGTCAAGGGCGACGCCAACGCGGTCGCCGATAACAACGCTTTTGCCGCGGCCATTGGCCTGGGCGTGACCCAGGTTGTCGCGGGGGGTGACGACGCAGTCGCTTCCATCGACAACTCCTCGGTCGAGACTGTGAATGTCCACACGACGGCTTATGCCGAGGCGAACAACGCCTTTGCCGCGACGTTCAGCAGCGGCGGCCTTCAGATCGTTGCAGCGGTTGATGACGCCGAAGCCCATATGGTGAATTCGGGCGAGTGGAACGTCTCCGCCGACTCCAAGGCGGTGGGTGGTGACCTGGCAGTTGCGGCGGCGATCTCGGCCGCCCACACCCAGTTTGTCATTGCCGGCGACGATGCCACGGCAACGGCTGACAACAGCGGCAACATGACGTCCTTTTCGAATGCCGACGCGTCCGCTGACGAAGCGGGCAGCACTGCGGTGGCAATCGCCGCCAGTTCAGGCATTGCCCAGATTGCGATCGCCCAAGACGAGGCGACGGCCGACGCCGTCAACTCGGGCTCGCTGCACGTCGACGCAAGTGCCAAGGCAGTCGCCGATGATACGGCCGTTGCGGCGGCCATTGGAGCGGGCGTCACCCAGATCGCGGTTTCGGGCAATGACGCCTTTGCCTCGTTTGAGAACAGCTCCGATGAGACGCTGGAGGTTCACACCACGGCTTATGCCGAGGCGAACAACGCCATTGCCGCAGCCATCAGCCTCGGCGGGCTGCAGGTCGTCATCTCCATTAACGACGATGCCGACGCGGTGTTCACCAATACCGGTCGGGTGGAGGTGACCAGCGAATCGACGGCTCTGGGCGGCGACCTCGCGGTCGCAGCGGCGATCTCGGCGGCCCACAGCCAGGTGGTCATTGCCGGCGACGACGCCACCGCCACGGCCACCAACGAGGGCACGATCATCGCTCACTCCGACGCCGATGCGACCGCTACCGAGGCGGGCAGCACGGCGGTGGCGGCGGCCATCAGTTCGGGGCTGGCGCAGGTTGCAGTTTCCCTGGGCGGGGACGCCATCGTGACGGCCGACAACCTGGGCACGGTGGACGTTCAGTCGAACGCATCGGCGACGGCGAAGGACACGGCAGTTGCAGCGGCGATCGGTCTGGGCATTACCCAGATCGCGATTGCCGAAGAGGATGCCATCGTCTCGGCGACCAACAGCGGCAACTCGATCGTGGTCGAGACCAACGCCCAGGCCACCGCCGACAACGCCATTGCAGTGGCGGCCAGCTCGGCCTTGGCTCAGGTCGCGGTTTCGCTCACCGAGGAGGCTCATGTCACGGCCACCAGCGACGGCCTGATCTCCTCGACGGCCAACGCGGATGCGGACGGCGACAGCAGTGCCACCGCCGCAGCAGTCGCGCTGGGCGTCACTCAGCTTGCGGTCGCCCCCAACGACGACGCGTCTGCCAGCTTCTCCAACAACGCCGAGCTGACCTCGACTGCCGACGCGCATGCCAGCGCACCCAACGGCACCGCGAACGCGTTCGCGGCCGCCACCGGCAGCCTTCAGATAGTTGTCTCCGACAATGCCGAAATCAACTACCTCAACACCGACAGGGTGACGGTTTCGGCCAAGGCGGTCGCGGAAGGTGATACCGAGAACGCGATTGCCATCGCGCTGGGGGCGGGGCTGGTCGGCATTTTTGATCAGCTGACGGTCGACTTCCTCAACGATCACGGCAAGATCCACGTGACCGCCTATGCCGAGGGCGACGACGTGGCGATCGCGGCGGCGTTCGGTGTGCTGGTGGTCGGCAACGAGATCACCGAAGAAAGCATGATCGTCAATCGCGGCGAGGAGTGCTGCGACGGCATCTTCGTGGAAGCC
>CAYWVA010000543.1:0-1960 GCA_964461545.1 uncultured Rhizobiaceae bacterium
CGCGCGGACTACGTGATACTCACCGCCTTCCTCGTCGTGGCCGTGGCGATCGTGTACGACACCACCGGGCGGGTGAGGCAGACGGCGACCTACGAGGAGTGGCGCCCGTCGCTGGCGGAAATCGAGTCCAACTCGGTGGCGGTGCTGCCGTTTGCAAGCCTGAGTGCGGACCCCGAACAGGGGTATTTTGCGGACGGCATCTCCGAGGAGATTCTCAACCGGCTGTCGGCATACCGGGAGCTGAAGGTGATTGCGCGGACCTCGAGCTTTGTGTTCAAGAACAGTGGTTATGACATCGCACGCATCAGCGGTCTTCTGGCGGTGAACTACCTGCTGCAAGGGAGCGTGCGGCGAGATGGGGAACAGCTAAGGATTTCGGCCCAGTTGGTGGACAAGACAGGGGTTCAGGTGTGGTCGAGCACTTACGATCGTGACGTGGGTGCGATCTTCGCGCTGCAGGACGAGATTGCAGGGGCAGTTGCCACGAGCATCGTGCCGCAGATTGCGCCGCCTCCGCCGATGGCTCGTGAGCCCGACTTCGAGGCCTATCAGGAATACATCATCGGCCGGGACATCCTCGCGCGGCGTCCCCCAATGTTTTGGCTCGAAAGCGCGGAGCGCTTCACGCGCGCCATTGAGATCGACCCGGATTTCGCGGCGCCCTATGCCGGGCGCGCGATTGGCATGGCGATCTCGGCTCCCTGGAGTAGCGCGCACGGCGAGCAACTTGAACAGGCGCGGCGCGATATCGATACGGCCCTCGCGTTGGAGCCCGACCTCGCCTTGGCCCATGCAGCGCTGGCGCTACTCATGGAGCGACAGGCATCGGCCGGTCCTGGCGAAAGAGAGCAGGTCTTGCGAGCGGCGCTTGCGCTCGACCCCAACCTCGTGGATGCCCTGAACTGGCTCGCCGGGGCGGTCTCCGAGCAGGGCCGCGAGGGGGAAGCACGGGAGGTTCTGGAGCGTGCTGCCCGAATCGATCCGCTGGCGTCCGTGATCAACGTCAACCTTGCCGATAGCGATGCCCGGCAGGGTCGGACCCAGGCGGCCGAGCGCCGGCTGCTGCGCCTCCTGGAGGTGCCGCAACCGTCGATCATGCCATTGTCCGGCCTTGTGAGTCTCTATGTCGATTCCGGGCGTCTGGTGGACGCCGTCCAGGTCGCCAAGCAGCTCGTCATGCTCAACGTGTCAACGAGGGGGCGGGAGGCAGACCACGCGTGGCTCGCAGGGCCATATGGCCTGCTCGGATTGCACGCGCAGGCCATGCGCTGGTGCCGGCGCGAGGAAGGGGTATCGCCAGTCCAGGTCCAGGTCAGGCTGTACTGCCTTGCCATGGAGTCGCGAGTCTATGGCACCACCCAATACGCTGCGACAGCGCGCCAGTTCGAAGAGGAACTCCAGGCCGCTGGCCTGGAACTGGATCAACTTTCACGACTGTTCCAACAGATCTACGGGACCGTGCTGGCGCTGGCCGGGGACGCAGAGAGCGCGGTGCGAGTTCTCGAGCCGCTGGCTGACAATTTTGCCGGCGACTTGGGCATGGAGGGACAGATTGATGCAACCCATGCCCTGGCATGGGCGTGGCGCAAGGCTGGCGAGCCTGGCAAGGCGGCGGGATTGCTTGCTGAGCAAAACCAGGAATTCAGGCAGTTGCAGGAGGATGGCGAGTTGCACATGAGCGGGATGTGGTTCGCGTATGCGCGCAACACGCTGCTGCGCGGCGATCCGAAGGGGGCCCTGGCGCAGTTGGAGGAGGCGGTCGAGGCCGGTTGGCGCGGGTATTACGGTGCCCTGCACGATCCCCGTTGGGGTGAGTTGCGCGACGACTCGGGTTTCCAGTCGCTCATGGCCCGGGTCAAGGCCGACATCGACGCACAGCGTGCGCGCATGGAGCAGATCGATACCGAAGACGACTTCGAGGCCCGGCTGGATGCCGCGATCGCCGCGAGCCAGGCGGAGA
>CAYWVA010000544.1:0-1958 GCA_964461545.1 uncultured Rhizobiaceae bacterium
GTGCTCAAGGGCACCGACGTCGACCAGCCGCGCAACCTGGCGAAGTCGGTCACGGTGGAGTAGCCCCCCTGCCACCAGGATCGCGCCTCATGGCCATGCCGTCATCGGCGCGCAACCAGCGGCCGTCAACCCAAAGATAAAACGAGATGTGATCGGCCTCGTGTGAAGCGCGACACACGTCGGGATCAGCCGGCTCCTGTAGCCTCGGGTCTCACTCGCTGCCGGGCGGTTCCAGCGCGGCAACGATCATGGTCCGCAGATTCATTCGGAGGGGCATTCCATGGCCGGTAAAGACGACAACTCGCCGACGAGCTCGTCAGAGTTCGAGCACCCGGGCGAAGGTGGGCAGCCTCCGGGAGGCGGCGACCTGGGCTTCGCCACGCCCTCCGCCGCGGAGCTCGGGGCGGACGTGGCCGAGAGCGAGGCGGCCGCGCTCGAAGCCGAGCTTGGCGGCGATCTGGTCTCGCTCAAGGGCGAGATCGAGAGGAAGCTGTCGGCCGACGTCAGCGCCACCGCCGATGCAGCGGTGGCTGCGCAAGAGGTCGGGGGCGCCAATATCGTGGGCGTCGGCTACGGCCACGCCGACCCTGCCAGTGCCGATCGGGGGCTGGCCATGAACGCTGCGCCCGGCGGGCTCGGCCTGGTGGTCTTCACCATCGAGCCGGTCGAGATGAGCCAGGTGGTGAGCGAGGTCAGCGCCGCCGCGGGGACGCGCGCCTTGTCGAGCGTTCCCATGGTCCAGATACCGGTCGGGGTGGTCGACGCCCTTCCCCACCGGTTCCGGATGCGCCCGGCGCCGGGCGGCATCTCGGTCGGCCATTTCAACATCACCGCCGGCACGCTGGGGTGCCTCGCCGTGGGCCTCAACGCGCCCCGCAACGGCCGATTGATGATCCTGAGCAACAACCACGTGCTGGCCAACAGCAACAACGCCAGCCTCGGCGACTGCATCTGCCAGCCCGGCCCCGCGGACGGCGGCCGGTGCCCCCAGGACCAGATCGCAATTCTGGAACGGTTCATTCCCATCAACTTCAGCGGTGGCGTGAATTTCGTCGATTGCGCTACCGGCTGGGCCTGGCCCGACCGGGTGCGACGCGAGCTGGTCTATCTTTCCGGCGGCAGCCCGGTCTTCTTCCGGGTCGGCAGTTCGCCGGTCGCCCCGGCGGTGGGCATGACGGTCGGCAAATCGGGGCGCACCACCCAGCTGAGGATGGGGCGGATTACCGCGATCAACGTGTCTGTCAACGTCAACTTCGCAGGCCGAATCGGCCATTTTCGCGACCAGATGTCGATTGTCGGGACGAGTGGGGACTTCAGCGCGGGGGGCGATTCCGGCTCGCTGGTCTGGCAGTGGGCGACCGGCCTCGCTCCGGTCGGGCTCCTGTTCGCAGGCGGCGGCGGCACGACTTTCGCCAACCGGATAACGCGCGTGCTGAGCGCGCTCGACATTCGGATCCACAATTAGACCGGAACGTGTATGGTGGGCGGGGGTCACGAGCCCCCGCCAGTTCCCGCAATTGGAGGCGAGACCCATGCCGGAACCGCCGCAGTCTGGGTTTACCATCCCGGATCCGGATGCCTTGCGCGAGGAGAGGGCCGGGCCGGGCGCAGCCGACGTCTCGAGCGGAGCAGAAAGCGGGGTCCAGGGTGTGCTGGACCGGCATCGCGACACGCTGATGGCGCTCGACGGCGTGGTCATGGTCGGGGAAGGCCAGGATGAGGTCGGCCGCGACGCCATCGTCGTCGGGGTGAAGCAGCACCACCAGCTCAAGTCGCTGCCGCCGGCCCTCGACGGCGTCAAGGTGGTGGGGATGGTGATCGGCGAGGTCGACGCGCTTGCCGCGCCGGGGGGCAAGAAGCCTTCGGGCGGCTCGAGCCGCACCCGATCCCGACGCTAGGCCATCAGCCACTGGTGGGCGGGCTCGGTGGTGAACTTCCAGACCCGCTTCGGGCCGGCC
>CAYWVA010000545.1:0-1957 GCA_964461545.1 uncultured Rhizobiaceae bacterium
GCGAGCGAGCCCCGCTGGCGGCATCGGCAAACAGGATCTGTACGTCGCGCGCTCGCACCTCGGCGCCGTTGATGCGATAGTCCGAGCCCGATTCGCGTTCGATGCGGCGGGCGATTTCCAGGGTGTCGGCGCCGTTGAACTGGGCCGGCGCGCGGCGCTCGGTGTTGTCGACGGTGAGCGCCACTTCGGCCATGTTGCGGGCCGGCCGCGTGGCCGTGCCGGCAAAAATGACGTCGTCCATGCCTGAGGCGCGCACGTTCCTGGTCGAGCTCTCGCCCATCGCCCAGCGCAGCGCTTCAAGCAAGTTCGACTTGCCGCAGCCGTTGGGCCCGACAATGCCGGTGAGACCGGGCTCGATGAGAAGCTCCGTCGGCTCGACGAACGACTTGAAGCCCGACAGTCTGAGCCGGGTAAATCTCATAACAGGCTTAGGCCTCGTTCCGTGCGATCCACACCGGGTCCGAAGACCGATCCACGCGAATCACTTACCCGCCAGTCATCATGACCGCACGCCAAGCCGAGCACAACATCGCTGCCCGAGATTTAGCCGCCGGCCTGCTCGATGGCCTGGCGGAATTCTTGCAGCGGCCGATTGCCCTGGATGACCTCGCCGTTGATGAAGAAGGTCGGGGTGGAGCTGACGCCGTACTGCTGGTCGGCAGTGGTGCGGATCTCCAAAATCCCTTTTGCAATGTCCTCGTTCTGCAGACACTGTTCGAAAGTCTGGGTCGTAAAGCCGGCCATTCGGGCAATCTTCAGCAGCTCCTCGCGCGGGTTCTGCGTCCACGTCTGCTGCTGCTCGAACAACACGTCGATGATGGGGAAAAACCGCTCCTCCGGGGCACAGCGGGCCAGCATGAAGGCGGCAAGCGCCAGATCGTCGAAGGGGAACTCGCGAAAGACATACCGCACCTTGCCGGTATCCACATACTCCTCCTTGATCGTCGCGAACGTGTCCGCGTGGTAGCGGGCACAATGCGGGCAGGTGGCGGAGGCATACTCGATCATGGTCACCGGGGCATCATCGGCTCCAAGCGTGCGCTCGCCAATGGCGGGCGGCTCGTTGAGACTCGAAAGGTCGCGGGTCTGGGCGGTGGCTTCGCTCACCCCCGGCATTCGGGTGGCAGTGTCGCGTCGGCCCTGGAGCCCATAAAAGGCGAGTCCGCCCGCAGCGGCAAGGGCGCCACCAGCGGCGAGGACATATCGGCGGTCAACTTTCATGACTGTATCCGTGTTTGAATTGTGGGTGGTGACGGCGCGTCGTCGCTACGGGACACCGAGGTGCCAAGGCGCAGCAACGCCGCGCGCAAGTGATCGTCGTGGATCGCCTCGAGACGTCGACTGACGGCGTCAGGCAGGACGTCCGGGCCAGGCGTCACGGATCGCGATGCCGGCATTGCGACCGCCCCCTGCAGCACCTTGACCGCCGCAACCGCCTCGTAGCCGTGATAGCTGTTGATACGCTCGATGAGCAGCGGCGCCAGGTGCTGGAACTCCAGCGCGCGCCCCTCGGCCACCCGGACAACGATAGTGCCGCCGCGCTTGCGGCCATCGCCGCCTGGGCCGGCCGAGCGCGGCCAGCGGATCCTCTCAGGCACGCTCACCCGCCCATACTCCTCGCCGACGATCGCCGACCACTCGGCGAGGACACCGGCGTAGGCAAAGCCATAACGTGCAAAGACGTTCTTGGTCAGTCGGCGAAAATGCTTGTCGAGGCGATCCACGACGGCGATGCTCAATCTCCGTGAACAGTCCAGGCCTATATAAGTGGAACCGGTGGTCATGACGAGGGCGAATCGGCCGCGTCGTTCACGACGGCGTGAGGCGGCGGCACTTCTCGCCTGGTATGACTGCCACCGCCGTCGCCTGCCGTGGCGGTCGGAGCCGGGCGAAGCGGCCGATCCCTACCGGGTATGGCTGTCGGAAATCATGCTGCAGCAGACCACGACCGCCGCGG
>CAYWVA010000546.1:0-1956 GCA_964461545.1 uncultured Rhizobiaceae bacterium
GCGATCGTACTGATAGCTTCCCAGTTCATCGCATGATCGACGCTATACGCGCTCATCTGGACGACCGCTTCGGGTCAGAGGCGCAAAGTCTAGCTCAAGGGCATGCAGTGCGTCCGTTTCGGCCCCACTGTTCCAGGTTCGCCCTCGAGCCGCAGGCGAGAGAACGGTGCCTCATCGAGGCGCCGGGGATGCCTGGCGGGCCCACCATGTTGTCATGGGCTTAGGGGCGCTATGGCGGGAGGCGAAGGGATTGGAATCCCTTGGTGTGGGGTATAGCGGGCGCCCGCTAAACCGCGGCGACGATCCCATCTGCGGCAACCGCTCGTTAGCCGGCGCCTACGTTCAGCCGCTGGGAGCGGAAGCGCCCTGAATCTGCTCGATGAGACCGTGCAGGTCAAATACAACCCACCGCTCCATCAGCTTGCCGCCCTCTACACGGTAGATGGCGATGCCTTTGAGCTCGATGGGTCGGCCGGTGGGAGCGATGCCACGGAAGTCACCCTGGTGCGTTCCAAGCAGTCTCCATCGCACAACGACCTTGTCACCGCCTGCAATAAGATCATCGACTTCATAGTGCGTGTCCGGAAAAGCAGACCGCACCTGGGCATAGAAATCCCGGAACGCCTGCGGACCGGTGGGGCCGCCTTCTGGCCAATCGTGGGACCGGAACTCCGGTGACACGACCTCATCAACCAGGGCCAGGTTCCAATCGACAAAAACCTCCTGGTAGAAGCGGCGAACCAGTTCCTTGTTGGCTGCCGCGACATCCTGAGGGACTGATGACGATGGCGGCGATTCAGCCTGTTGGCATCCGCCCAACACGAGCATGAGCGCAGTGATCATGGCCGCGAGTGGCAGCTGCCAGTATGAGGCCATGTCTTCTCCTTTAAGCCGCCAGCTTCTCAATGCTCTGCTCACGACATACCCCGACCACTTCGTAACCGCGATCGAGGCAATGCTGGATCATGTACTGACCCAGCTTGCCGGATGCTCCGACGATGCAAACCTTCATGGGTGGCATTGTGCCCGATTGCCCGCCAGGACTTTGGCCTGCCCGGTGCATCTTGGACTATGCTTCACGCCATGTCCCGGATTTTCCGCAAGGCGCGCAGCGATATGCCCTCGACAGGACGATCCAGCAAGTACGCCCGGTATGCGGTCGGAGAGATTGTCCTGTTGGTCATCGGCATCCTGATTGCCCTGCAGATCGACACCTGGAACGATGGTCGAGTTGACCGCCAGAAAGAGCGTGAATACCTGACGTCCATGCTGACCGACCTTCGGGCCGATATCCAGGGAATCGAGGAAGCCATTCGCGGCAACACGATCCTGCTCGGTGGACTCGATGATCTTCTCATGCTCCTGGCCAACCCGACATCCGACGTCGCCTACCCGCGCGACGTCTTCATCTCCTCGCTCGTCCACACGTACTGGCACATGCGGGTCGATTTCTCCGAGCTCACGATGACGCAGCTGAAATACAGCGGTGACCTGCAGCTCATCGAGAGCAGCGACGGATGGCTGAGGACCTGATTCGGCTGATCAGTTCGGGACAGGGAATCTCGGAGTAAGCCCGGATCGATCGTCAGGCCACGCAACAACTGGAGAAGAAAATGCCCGGCACCACATTGCCTTTTGATCTCAGCGGCCGTGTCGCCGTCGTTACCGGCGGCAACCGCGGCATCGGGCGCTCGATTGCGCTCGGCATGGCGCGCGCCGGCGCCGCGGTTGCCGTGCTTGCGCGAAATGAAGAGAAGAACAACCAGGTGGCCGCTGAGGCGGAGGCCCTCGGCGTGCCGGCGATGGCATTGCACCTCGACGTGACGGCGCGCGAAACGCTGTCCGACGCCATCGCCGCAGTCGAGGCGGCGCTGGGTGGCATCGATATTCTTGTCAACAACGCGGGCGTCGCGACCTTAACCGGCGGCATTCTCAACGAGTCACCCGAGGTCTGGG
>CAYWVA010000547.1:0-1955 GCA_964461545.1 uncultured Rhizobiaceae bacterium
GGTGGCCGGCAACTTCGTCAACACCGACATCATCGGCAGTCTCGAATTCGCCACCAGGCTCGCAGGCGCGAAACTGATCGTCGTGCTCGGCCACAGCGAATGCGGGGCGATCAAGGGAGCGATCGACAACGCCGAGCTTGGCAATCTCACCGCCACACTGAGCAACATCAGGCCGGCGGTCGAACAGACGACGGGGATTCCCGGCGAGCAAAGCTCCAAGAACCCTCAGCTCGTGCAAGCCGTCGCCGATACCAACGCCAAGCTGGCCGCGAAAATGCTACTCGATCGCAGCATCGTTCTCAGCGAGCTTGTAGAAGCTGGATCGCTCAAGATTGTCTCGGCGATGCACGACGTCGGCACTGGTCGGGTAGCGTTCTTCGGTTGAACGCCTTGTCGTCTGCCGTTGATGCCAGCAGTCCGGCTCGAGACACACGGTGAGCCGCGACGGCGAATCGAAAGCGTGCTCGACGCAACGAGCTACTATCAAGCGACGGCCACGCCGCATGATCCCTGCCCCGCCCTGACCGAAGCCGTCGAGGCGGATGTGGCGGTGGTTGGGGCCGGCTTCACCGGGTTGTCGGCCGCGCTCGAGCTGAGGGCGCGCGGCTTCACGGTGGCGGTGCTCGACCAGGGACCGATCGCCTGGGGTGCATCGGGACGCAGCGGCGGCCAGATCTGCACCGGGTTTTCTTCCGGCCTCGAGTCCCTCGAGGCAGCGCTCGGGTACGAGGCGACCAAGGCATGCTTTGCGGTCGCCGAGGAGGGCAAGAGCCTGATCGCGGAGCGCATCGCGCGCTACCGGATCGACTGCGACCTGAAGCCCGGCCAGCTCATCTGCGCCCCCCGGCCGGGCCGCATGGCCGGCCTTGCCCGCCAGCACGACAGCCTGATCCGCTACGGCTACGCCAAGACATCGCTGCTGACCAAATCCGAGCTCGAGGAGCGGTTAGCCACCACCGTCTACTGCGGCGCGCTCAAAGACGACGGCGCCGGGCACTTCCATCCGCTGAACTACGCCATCGGCCTGGCCTCGGCGCTCAAGGAAGCAGGCGGGTCGATCTTTGAGAACAGCAAGGTCACCGAGATCCGCAACGGCGCGCGGCCCGTGGTGGTGAGTGAGAACGGCGAGGTTCGGGCGCGCTTCGTCGTCATGGCCTGCAACGCCTATATCGCCGGCCTCATCCCGAAACTCCATTCGCGCATCATGCCGGTGGCAAGCTATGTAATTACCACGGAGACGCTGGGAGACAACCGAGCCCGCGCCCTCATCCGCAACGACGAGGCAGTGTCGGATGCCAACTTTGTCGTCGACTATTTCCGCCTGACCGCCGACAGGCGGCTGTTGTTCGGCGGCCGCTGCAGCTATTCCGGCATTCACCCGAAGGACCTCGCCGGCAACATGCGCCCGCGGCTCTTGCGGGTCTTTCCGCAGCTTGCCGACGTGGCCATCGACTATGCCTGGGGCGGCCACATCGGCATCACCTATAACCGGCTGCCCGATGTCGGCCGCATCGGCGCCAACGTCTATTATGTGCAAGGGTTTTCCGGCCAGGGCGTGGCCCTGTCGGGCATCCTCGGCAAGCTCATGGCCGAGACGATCGCCGGCGAAGCGGAGCGCTTCGAGCTGTTCACGAAAGTCAAGCACATGTCGTTCCCCGGCGGCCCATTGCGCCGCCCTGCCCTGGTGATCGGCATGCTGTACTACCGGCTCAGGGACCTGCTCGCGTAGGCAAGGTGCGGCGGTATCCGTCAATCATCGTCCTCGGGAATGTCGAAGGAGTCGAGGCCCAGGGTTTCGGGCGGGGTTTCCTGGGGGATCTCGGGGGCGTTGGGGTCGCGGCAGCCGGTGAGCCAGACATCATAGACCGGGTGCTCCACGGCATTGAGCCCGGGGCTTTCGGCGAGCATCCAGCCGGTGAAAACCCGTTCGGTCCGGCCGTCGAGCAGCACTTCTT
>CAYWVA010000548.1:0-1952 GCA_964461545.1 uncultured Rhizobiaceae bacterium
CGCTTGTCGGTAATGCGGGTGAGCCCGCCGGTGCCGGGCAGCACCGCCAGCAGCGGCACTTCTGGAAGCGACACAGAGGCCGAGCCGTCGTCGGTCAAGATAAGGTAATCGGCGGCCAGCGCCAGTTCGTAGCCGCCGCCGGCCGCAGTGCCATTGATGGCGCACACCCAACGCTGGCCGGAATTGGCGCTGGCATCCTCCATGGCGTTACGGGTCTCGTTGGTGAACTTGCAGAAATTGACCTTGTGGCCATGGCTGGCTCCGGCCAGCATGCGGATATTGGCGCCGGCCGAAAACACACGGGGCTTGCCTGAGCGCAGGATCACCGCCTTGGCCTCGGGGTGCTCGAACCGCAGCCGCTGCATGGCGTCATGGAGCTCGATGTCGACGCCCAGATCGTAGGAGTTGAGCTTGAGCTCGTAGCCTTCGAACAGGCCCGCCTTGTCATCGACGTCGAGGACCAGTTCGGCCACAGGCCCGCCGGTGATCAGCCGCCAGTGGCGATAGCGGGAGGGATCGGTCGCGAAGTCGATCGGTGGTGAATTGCCGTTCCCCATGCCCTCTCCTTTCAGCCGGTGGACACTATAGGAAATTTCGCACTCAAGTCTTAGCCCAATCGGCGCGGCGTCTGGCCAGAATTTTGGGATCGGACGAGGCGGTCGGGCGTTAAGGGGGCGAGGGACAACCTGATGAGGAGTTAGTCATGAGAGTTTTGACGTATTCTGTCCTCGCAGCAGGCTTGATCGGCGGTGCTATGGTGGTATCCGGCGTCGCCCCCGCTTCGGCCGCGGCCTTACCGTCGTCGCTGGCGCCCACAGCGCATGTCGATACCGGTGTGCAAAAGGTTACCCATGATCCACTGGCTCGCCCCGGCCGACATTATGGCCCAAGCTATTGGCAGCCGCGGACCTATCCTCGCTACGGCTACACACGAGGATATTACCGCTCAGGACCGGCTGTCAGCTTCGGCCTGAGCGTGCCGGGATTCAGCTTCGGCATAGGCGTGCCGCAGTATCGCTACTACGGCTATGGACGGCCGTATTACGGGCGCGGCTACAATCACGGCTGGTACGGTTACTGATACCGTCCCCTGCCCTGGTGCGATCATACCTCATGTAGTGGGTCAGCTGTTCACCTCACACGTGGAGAACAGGTAGAGAGTTTTTAGGGATCAATTGTCGCCCGACACGCGTTTAGGGCGGACGAAGTTCAAGGAGGTTGATATGAGTAAGCTTGGATTTTCTGCCTTGGCGGCCGGCCTGATCGGCGGCGTCATACTCTTGTCAGGCAGCGCAACCCCAGCGTCTGCCGCTGCTCTGCCAAGCCCTGCAATCGTCGCGCCAGGCGATACGGCAATGGTCGAAGAGGTTCGGCGCCACAACAGGGCCGACAGACAGCGTCGCTGGGATCGCCGTTACCACGGGCCAAGGTACAGGTCGCCCCGGGCGGGCTTCCGCCATCGCCACGGCGGTTTCTACTATGCCCACCCATGGTGGCTGGGTCCCGGCATCAGCTTCGGGCTGACTGTGCCCGGTGTGAGCTTGGGATTGGGATTGCCCTCGGCGCATGTGCAGTGGTGCATGAACCGCTACCGGACGTACGATCCCGGCAGCGACACCTATTTCCCGCGAGTTGGCGTGCGGGCCCGCTGCAGCAGCCCATATGTGACCTGGTAATCGACGACGCTTGGTCAGGGGCCTTCGGGCCCCTGGCTGCCTTGACCGCCCACACCCATTGCCTTAGTTTCAAGGCCGGTGCCGCCGAACGGCGGCATTTTTCATTTTGGCGGTTGGCACTGCAATGGTCACTTCTTTGCTCCCCGTCTATGCGCGGTCTGAGCTCGCTTTCGAGCGCGGCGAAGGCGCGCGCCTGTTCACCGCCGATGGCGTCGAATATTTCGACTTCGGCGGCGGCATTGCCGTGTCGATCCTCGGCCACGCCCATCCCCATCT
>CAYWVA010000549.1:0-1951 GCA_964461545.1 uncultured Rhizobiaceae bacterium
GGTATCGCACGCCTCAAGGATGAGCTTGATGTCGAGCTTGGAGGCCGGATAGTCGATCCGGCACAGCGCCTCGATCAATTGGTCGAGCACCTTGATCTCGCGGAACAGCGGGACGAGGACGGTGTAGACGGGAAGTTCGGCATCACTTAGCGGCGGCGGCTTTGGCTGCGGCCCGGCCGACAGAAGGCCCAGCAGGCGAACGCCGCACACCGTCAGGAATATCATGCCGAACAGCAGGCTAGTGAAAATCGCCGCGGCCCCGGGCGAGACATGCCAGATGGCAGCGAGCGCCGCTGCCGCACCGGCCAGCGCTGCGGCTTGCGACCGGCTGATCCGCCAGCAAGCCGAGAACTCGGGCGCCGCTTGGGCGAGATGCCACACGGCGCGTCGGCAGAGATCCTCGCCATAGACCGCCTGCAGCGCATCGACGAGGTCACGGGCGTCCGCGGTGCCGACCACCGGCTTGTCATGGGCACGTGCTGCGGCCAGTGCAGCCGGTCCCGCCGCCACATAGGCCTCCGGTTCAGGGGCAAAGGCGACCGGGAGATAGCGAAACTTCAAGGCTGCTTGGAGCTCGCCAGCCGTGAGCCTGCGGCAGGCCGATTCCAGTCTGTCGTAGGTGACCGGGCCAAGTTCATCCCCCCGGGACGGAGCGGGCCCCGGTGTGTCCCATTCGTCTGCACGACGTAGCAGACTTTCTTGGCCCGACCTGATCAGGTCGACCTCCGTCTCCCCAGAGAGCGGCACGGGTTACCGCCTTGCCGATCAAAGCGCCATTTGGCTGGCGGCGCAACCGGAATCTGAGTAGATACGGCGCATCGCGCCGGTCGGGCGCGCCAAAAACGGCCATGTTGCATTTTCTATCGCGCCCGCTCACCCTGTTGATGCTAACTGCGGCCCTCGGGCTCGTGAGCGCTCCGTGCGAGGCCCAGTCACCCGATGACGCCGCGGCCTTTCCGGTTCCCATGTTCCGCCATATCGACCCGACCGCCCCGGTGCCGCAGTTACGGGCTGTCGGCACCATCCGCTTCATCACTGACGACGATTTCCCGCCATTCAGCTATCGCGACGCCTTCGGCAGTTTGACCGGCTTCAATGTCATGCTGGTCGAGGCCGTGTGCGCCGACCTGCGTCTCAGCTGCGAATTCGTCCCACGGCCGTGGGAGGCGCTCGTTACCGCCCTGGAGCAGGATGAAGGCGATGCCATTCTGGCAGGTCTGACAGTCTCGCCGGACATGCTGGACGTCGTTGATTTTACCCGCCCCTACTATCGCTCGCTGGCCCGATTCGCGGTCCGCGAGGAGACGCTTCCAAGTCCCGATCAGCGCACCCTCGCCGGCAGGCGCGTGGGCGTCATCGCCGGCACGGCACATGAGGCCTTCCTCAGCACCTATTTCAGCGGATCCGACATCAGTGGATTTGATGACGAGACGGCGGCCCGCGAGGCCCTGAGGACGGGCCAGGTTGATGCCCTATTCGACGACGCGGTCCGGCACATGTTCTGGCTGGCGAGTCCTGAATCACGCGCCTGCTGCGGGTTCGCTGGCGGCGCCTATCTCGATCCGTTCTATTTCAGCCGGCCCCTGGCAATCGCCGTCAGGCGCGGCGACAACAGCCTGCGCGAGGTGCTGGACTACGGTCTCGACCGGGTGCAGGCGTCGGGCGCCTATGCCAGGGTGTACCGGCTGTTTTTCCCGATGTCCCCGTGGTGATCATGCCGTGGCCTGGTAAGACTGGGGACTGCTGACGAGCCCGTTCACACCCAAGGGCAGTTCGAGTTGCGGTCGCCGAAGGTGCGCCCTTGCGCGAAGCGGGTGAAGCCAAACGGCGCCAGCGCTTCCACGGGATGGCCGGTGGTCAGATGCTCGGCCACCAGCTTGCCTACCCCGATCATCTTGTAGCCGTGGTTGGAGTCGGCGATCAGATAGGCGTTGTCGGCCACCCAGTCGAA
>CAYWVA010000550.1:0-1950 GCA_964461545.1 uncultured Rhizobiaceae bacterium
TGCGGCATCAAGGTCCACCTCAAGGACGGCAAGGTCCGCTACATCCAGGGCAACCGCAATCATCCGGTCAACCGCGGTGTGCTATGCGCCAAGGGATCGGCTGGCATCATGCAGCACTACTCGCCGGCGCGGCTGACAAAGCCGCTGCGCCGGTCGGGCGATCGCGGCTCGGGCCAGTTCGTCGAGATCGAGTGGGAGGAGGCACTGGAGATTGCCGCCGCCCGGCTGCGCCACATCCGGGCCAGCGACCCGCGCAAGCTCGCCTTCTTTACCGGGCGCGACCAGAGCCAAGCGCTCACCGGCTGGTGGGCGGCTCAGTTCGGCACCCCGAACTATGCCGCCCATGGCGGCTTCTGCTCGGTCAATATGGCCGCGGCCGGCATCTACACAATCGGCGGCTCGTTCTGGGAGTTTGGCGAGCCCGACTGGCAGCATACCCGCTATTTCATGATGTTCGGCGTGGCGGAGGATCATGACAGCAATCCCATCAAGATCGGGCTGGGGCTGCTGAAGTCGCGCGGCGCCAAATTCGTCTCCGTCAATCCGGTCGAGACCGGCTATTCGGCCATCGCCGACGAATGGGTCGGCATCGTGCCCGGCACCGACGGCCTGTTCGTCGGCGGGCTGATCCACGAGCTTTTGCGGGCCGGCAAAGTCGATGTCGCCTATCTCGTCCGCTACACCAACGCCGCCTGGCTGGTGATCCAGGATCCCGGCGGGGCAAGCGACGGGCTGTTTGCACGCGACGCCGAGGGGCGGCCATTGTGCTGGAACACCGTTAGCAACGCGGCCGCCTGGGCACATGCGGCGGATGCCCGTCCGGCGCTGAAGGGCCGGTTTACGCTCGACGACGGGCGGTTCGCGGTGCCGGCCTTTGAGCTGTTGGCGCGACACTTTATGAGCGAGGACTATGCGCCCGAGGCCGTTTCGGCGCGCACTGGAATCGCGGCGGCGCGCATCCGGCGGATCGCTGCGGAGCTTGCCCATGCCGCATTCGAGCAGGAAATCGTCATCGACCAGCCTTGGACCGACTGGCAGGGGCGGCGCCATGAGAAGATGATCGGCCGTCCGGTATCGATGCATGCGATGCGCGGAATCTCGGCTCATTCCAATGGCTTCCACACCTGCCGCGCCATCCATGTGCTGCAGATCCTGCTCGGCAGCATCGATGTGCCGGGGGGCTTTCGCTACAAGCCGCCATATCCCAAGGGCCCTGAAGCAATGCCGCGGCCGGCCGGGCGCACGGGCGAGGTCGCACCCGACACTGCCTTGCCGTGCCTGCCGCTCGGCTTTCCCATGCAGCCCGCCGACCTGCTGGTTGAGCCCGACGGCAGCGCCAGGCGTATCGACAAGGCCTATTCCTGGGAGGCGCCGCTCGCCGTTCATGGCATGATGCACATGGTCATCACCAATGCCTGGAAGGGCGATCCCTACCCGATCGACACGTTGTTCTTCTACATGGCCAACATGGCCTGGAACTCGGCCATGAACACGGTGAGCACGATGGCCATGCTCACCGACAAGAACGCCGACGGCACTTACAGGATTCCCTTCATCATCCATGCCGACGCCTATGCTTCAGAAACCGTGGCCTATGCCGACCTGGTGCTGCCCGACACGACCTATCTGGAGCGCTGGGACTGCATCTCACTGCTCGACCGCCCGAGCGGCGAGGCCGATGGCGTGTGCGATGCCATCCGCCAGCCGGTTGTGGCGCCAGACCGCGACGTGCGCCCCTTCCAGGATGTGCTGATCGATCTCGGTGTGCGCTTGGGCCTGCCCGGCCTGGTGAGCGACGACGGCACCGCGCGCTATCCCGGCGGCTATGCCGACTACATGGTCAACCATGAGCGAATGCCCGGCATCGGTCCGCTCGCCGGCTGGCGCGGCGAGACTGGCGAGGCCGAAGGCACCGGCGCGCCCAACCCGGACGAGCTCAAGCGCTATATC
>CAYWVA010000551.1:0-1940 GCA_964461545.1 uncultured Rhizobiaceae bacterium
CTGCCGCCGCTGCCGGCCGGACGCGGTGCATGCGGCCCATCCGCACGCTGCGCTGGTCACGGCGGCCTGCCGCAAGATCGAGGCATCGGACGAACCCATGAGCCTCAATCAACTGGCCGGCGATGCCGGAATGAGCCCCTATCATTTCCACCGTGTGTTCAAGGCCATCACCGGCCTGACACCGAAAGCCTATGCCGATGCGCACCGCGCCAACCGGATGCGTGATGCACTCGCCGACGGCAAAGCCAGCGTCACAGCGGCGATCTACGGCGCCGGTTATGGGGCGAGCAGCCGGTTCTATGAAAGATCGGGGGAAATTCTTGGCATGACGGCCACTGCCTACAAGAACGGGGGCCAGGACGCCGAGATCAGGTTTGCCGTCGGCGAGTGTTCCCTGGGCTCCATCCTGGTGGCCAGAAGCGCCAAGGGCGTGTGCGCCCTGTCGCTCGGGGATGATCCGGACGCACTGGTGCGCGCCCTCCAGGATCGGTTCCCCAAGGCTGAACTGGTCGGTGGCGACAGGGAGTTCGAAGCCCTCGTTGCCACGGTTGTGGGGCTAGTCGACAACCCCTCCACCGGTCTCGGGCTGCCGCTTGACATGCGCGGCACGGCCTTCCAGCAACGCGTGTGGAGCGCGCTGCAGGCAGTCCCGGCGGGGCACACAGTCAGCTATGCCGAACTCGCCCGCCGCATCGGCGCACCACGGTCGGTGCGTGCCGTCGCCCGGGCCTGTGCCTCGAATGCAATCGCCATTGCCATTCCGTGCCACCGCGTGATCCGTTCCGACGGAAGCCATTCCGGCTACCGGTGGGGTGTCGAGCGCAAACGCATCCTGCTGGGGCGGGAGGCGAAAGCATGAGCAGACAGCTCGATCGCAGTTCATTGGCACCCTCGCCCGACCTGATCACTGAGCGCGTGGCCAGTAACGATTGGAACGGGATCGCCTCCTCGGTCGACGAATATGGAGTGGCGATCATCGACGGCCTGCTCACGCCTGCCGAATGCGCCGCGATCGCCGGCCTCTATGCCCATGAGGAGCATTTCCGCAGTCACATCCGCATGGCCAGCCACGGCTTCGGCCGCGGCGAATACCGATACTTCAAATATCCGTTGCCTGACCTCGTAGCGGGTCTCAGAACGGCCCTTTACGAGCGGCTTTCGCCGATAGCCAACTCCTGGCACGAGCGGCTCGGCATCGCCAGCCGCTATCCGCATCGTCACGTCGATTTCATCGACAAATGCCATGCTGCCGGCCAGGTCCGGCCCACCCCACTGCTCCTGCAGTATGGACCCGGAGACTTCAACTGCATGCATCAGGACCTCTACGGCGACCTCGCTTTCCCGCTGCAGGTGGCGATCCTGCTGTCGGAACCAGAGACGGACTTCACTGGCGGCGAGTTCGTGCTGACGGAGCAACGGCCGCGCATGCAGAGCCGCGCCGAAGTCGTGCCGCTGCGCAAGGGCAGAGGCGTCGCCTTCGCCGTGCACCAGCGTCCGGTGCAGGGCAACAAAGGAGTATACCGGGTCAACATGCGACACGGCGTCAGCCGCCTGCGCTCAGGCAAGCGCCACATGCTCGGTATCATATTTCATGATGCAAACTAGGGCGCACACGGCAGGTGAGGGCGACCGGCCGCTCGATGCTGGAGTGTGGTACGGTCGGCGGCTTTACCATGCCGATCCGAGTGGAGGTCGGGAACCACTACGGCACGGAGGCATACTTTCCGTTTTTCCAGACACAGATCGTCAGCGCAGGATACCGGTGACCTCAATTGGGGGTCCGCATGATCGCCGCCGCCGCACGAAGTTGGTCCCGTTTTCTAGGCTGTCAAGCTAGATCTGTGCGGCGGGATGGTGCACCAGGGCAGGACAGCCCCTCGACCTTCAATGGACCCCAACATGAATGGCCCTGATCCTTCCAGTGTGTATCCGATGCCCGG
>CAYWVA010000552.1:0-1934 GCA_964461545.1 uncultured Rhizobiaceae bacterium
TAGTCCTGGTCGGTGGCGGTATCGGGACGGGCCAGAATGTACTTGTCGTTGAAGACATTGAGCCCCTTGTTCTCCATCGCCCCCATGTTGAAGTCGGAGATCGCCACGATCATGAACATGTCAAGGTCGTATTCCCGCCCATACGCCTCTTCGTCCCACGTCATCGCGGTCTTGAGGCACTGCATGGCCCAGCCGCAGCGGTCCTCCTTGCCGTGCTCGACATAGATGCGCAAGGCTACGCGCCGGCCTGAGCGGGTGAGGAATGCGTCCTCCACCACGGCCAGGTCCCCCGCCACCATGGCGAACAGGTAACTGGGCTTGGGGAACGGATCCTCCCATATCGCGAAGTGCCGGCCCTGCGGCAGGCTACCGGCCTCGACAAGGTTTCCGTTCGACAGAAGCACCGGGGCGGCCGCACTGTCGGCCTCGATGCGTACCCGGTATCGCGACAGGACGTCGGGGCGATCGGGAAAGTAGGTGATGCGCCGGAAGCCTTCCGCCTCGCATTGGGTGCAATAGACCCCGTTGGACCGGTAAAGCCCGGTCAACGCCTTGTTATCCTGCGGATTGCAGCCTGCCGTGACCTCGAGCCGGAACGGCCGGTCTGGAACCCTGGGCACCACTAGCATGGTGTCGCTGAGCTCGTAATCCCCTGCGGCCAAGGGCCGGCCGTCGAGCTTCAGGTCCAAGAGCTTAAGCTGCTCGCCATTGAGCTGCAGCGGCTGACCGGGCGCGCCGGCCGCCGGATGGGGCCTGAGCTCGAGGCGGCTGGTCACCACCGTGTCGTGCGGGTCGAGGGCCACGTCGAGGGCTACCTGGTCGACGAGATAGGCCAAGGGGCGATAATCCTCGAGCTTGATCGGGGTCGGAGTTTCAGTGCGCATAATGTGCCTTCGTGGCTGGCGAGGGTGGCATTTCGGTTATCATTGGTGCTGCCGGGCGGCGGTTGCAAGCATCGGACGGCTCATTCGGACAGCCGGTCGACCAGGCGTGACAGGAATGCCGTGCAGGCCTCGAGCTGGGACGTCTCGACGTATTCATCCGGTTTGTGGGCGACGGCAATCGAGCCCGGACCGCACACCACCGTCGGCACGCCCAGGCGCTGCTGGTAAAGGCCGCCCTCGGTGCCGAAGCTGATCTTGGTGGTGGCGTTGGCCCCGGTGAGCGATCTCACGAAGGCCACCACTTCGTCATCGGGAGCAGTGTCGAGTGCCGGGTAGCTGATGAGCGGCTCAAACGCCAACTTCGCCCCGGAAAACCGGGCTCGCGCACGTTCGACGATCTCGTCGGCGGCGGCCGCAATGCGGTAGTAGAGCGCGCCGGCGTCATCGCGCGGCAGGTAGCGGAGCTCGAAATCGAAGCTCGCCCGATTGGGCACGATGTTGATGGTCTCGCCGCCAGCGATGCGGCCGACGTGGAGCGTCGAATACGGCACGTCATATGCGCCGTCGTGTCCCCCCGCTGTCGCAAGCTCGTCCTGGATCGCCCGAATGCGGTCGATCAGGTCCACCGCCAGGTGGATGGCGTTGACGCCATAGGGCGCCAGGCTTGAATGAGCCTCCAGCCCGTGCGCCACGACCCGCCACGACGACTTGCCCTTGTGTGCCGTCGCCACCTGCATGAGCGTCGGCTCGCCGACGATGCAGAAGCGCGGCTTGACCGGCAGCGTGGCCAGCATGTCGAGCAGCCGGCGCACCCCGATGCATCCCACTTCCTCGTCATAGGAAAACGCCAAATGGATCGGCGTTGCCAAGGCGCGGTCGGCCGCCTGGCGCGCCATGGCAAGGCAGCAGGCGATGAAGCCCTTCATGTCGGCCGTGCCGCGTCCATAGAGCCGGCCGTTTCCACGCCGCACCTTGAACGGGTCGGAAGTCCAAGCCTGGCCATCGCACGGCACCACGTCGGTATGGCCTGACAGCACGATTCCCGGTCGG
>CAYWVA010000553.1:0-1930 GCA_964461545.1 uncultured Rhizobiaceae bacterium
AGGCCGAGATCGAGCCGTTGTTGATGATCCGCCCGCCACGCGGATCTTGCGCCTTCATCATCCGCATTGCTTCTTGCGCGCACAGGAACGTGCCGGTGAGATTGGCCGCCACCACCATCTGCCATTGCTCGAACGTGATGTCCTCCATCGCCACCGCCGGCGCGCCGCAGCCGGCGTTGTTGAACAGCAGATCGAGCCGGCCGAAGGCTTGCCTGACGGACTCAAAGAGGCTTTTCACCGAGGACGGATCTCCGACATCGCTCGGCACCACAAGCGTCTGACGCCCCGATGCCGCCGCGAGCTCGACGGTCTCGGCAAGCGGTTCCTTGCGCCGGCCGGCAAGCACCACGTGCCAGCCGGCATTGAGCAGTCCGAGCGCCGCGGCTCTGCCGATTCCGGTCCCGGCGCCGGTGACCAGCGCAATCTTGTCAGTCGATGCCATGTCGTTCCTCTCTTGGCCGCCGCGAATCGATCTTGGCCGCGGGGTCGCATGCCGGAGAATTCGCAAGCCCCGCACATAGCCAATCACGCGCGCTTTGTCATCGGGCGAGCCGCAATGAGGCGCGACATTACAGGAATTTCACAGGCCACCGGCAAATTGCTATGGTCGCCGACACTGACAAAAGGACGAGGACAATCATGGCCACCAATTCCGGCGATTCCCGGCCCCGCTTGCGTTCCAGCCTGTGGTTCGACAATCCCGACAATCCAGGCATGACGGCGCTTTATCTTGAGCGCTACCTGAATTACGGCCTGACCCGGGCCGAGCTCCAGTCGGGCAAGCCGATCATCGGAATTGCCCAGACGGGGTCGGATCTGTCGCCGTGCAACCGGCACCATATCGAGCTGGCGTCGCGGGTGCGCGAGGGCATCCGGTCGGCCGGCGGCATCGCCATCGAGTTTCCCGTCCACCCCATCCAGGAAACCGGCAAGCGGCCGACCGCGGCGCTTGACCGCAATCTCGCCTATCTCGGGCTCGTCGAGGTGCTCTATGGCTATCCGCTCGACGGCGTGGTGCTGACCACGGGCTGCGACAAGACCATGCCCGCCTGCCTGATGGCGGCAGCCACGGTGAACATTCCGGCCATCGTGCTGTCGGGCGGGCCGATGCTCAACGGTTGGTATCGCGGTGAACGGACCGGATCCGGCACCATCGTGTGGACGGCCCGCGAGCTCCTGGCGGAGGACAAGATCGATTATGAAGGGTTCATGGAGCTGGTCGCCTCCTCGGCCTCCTCGGTCGGGCACTGCAATACCATGGGCACGGCGTCGACCATGAACTCGCTGGCCGAAGCGCTCGGCATGAGCCTTCCCGGTTGTGCCGCCATCCCGGCGCCCTACCGCGAGCGCGGCCAGATTGCCTATGAGACAGGGGCGCGCATCGTGGGGATGGTGTGGGAGGACCTGAAGCCGTCGGACATCCTGACCCGGGAGGCCTTCGAGAACGCCATCGTGGTCAACTCGGCCATCGGCGGCTCGACCAATGCCCCCATCCACATCAACGCCATCGCCCGCCATATCGGGGTCGAGCTCACCATCCAGGACTGGGAAACGGTCGGCCATGGCGTGCCGTTGCTGGTCAATTTGCAGCCGGCCGGGAAATATCTCGGCGAAGAGTACCACCGCGCCGGCGGGGTTCCCGCCGTGGTCAATGAACTCATGAAGCACAATCTCATCCGGGAAGGCGCGCTGACCGTCAACGGGGCAAGCATCGGCGACAACTGCCGCGGCCGCGAGGTGATCGATGCCGACGTCATCCGCAGCTTCGAGACAGCGCTGCTGCCCGATGCAGGCTTCATCGTGCTCAGCGGCAACCTGTTTGATTCCGCCATCATGAAGACCAGCGTCATCTCGGAGGAGTTCCGCCGCCGGTATCTGTCGAACCCGGACGATCCGGACGCCTTCGAAGGCCCCGCGGTGGTGTTCGACG
>CAYWVA010000554.1:0-1926 GCA_964461545.1 uncultured Rhizobiaceae bacterium
CGCCTGCGCGACGGGTCGCGCCGCATCACCCACATCACCGAGGTGGTGGGCATGGAAGGCGAAGTGATCATCACCCAAGATCTCTTCCTCTACGAAATGCTCGGCGAGGACGACAATGGCAACATTCTCGGCCGCCATCGCTCCTGCGGCATTGGCCGGCCGGCTTTCTGGGACCGGGCGCGTTACTTCGGCGAGGAGAACCGTCTTGCGGCGGCTCTCGATGCAGCCGAAGTCGCGGCTGCGGCCTGATGAATCGGGGACTGTGATGCTGTCACCCACCGCGCTGAATATCGTCGTGTTCCTGCTGGCCGCCGCCTCGACGGGAGGTCTGCTGTATGCTGCCTTCTACGCGCGCCTGGTCGGCGACCGGCAAAGCGCCCAGAGGCTCGTGGCGGTCGCTGAGGGCCATCATTCCGGCCCCACCGAGTCCAAAGCCGGGGCCGGCAACCGGAAGCGCTCGCTCGATGTCGTCCTGCGCGAGATCGAGGAGAAGCAGCGCGCTAAGCGGCGAGCCAGTCCGACACTTTCGGTGCGTATCCGCCAGGCCGGGTTGAGCTGGTCGAAAACCACATACTACGCGCTTTGCCTCGCTGCGGGTCTGCTATCGTTTCTTGTGGTGTTTGCCGGCTTTCGCCTGGGCGTGTTGGCGGCGCTTGGTTTTGGTATCGCCGGCGGACTGCTGCTGCCGCATTTTTACGTGAACTTCATGCGCGCCAGGCGCTTCAAGCGATTCTCCGCCGAGTTCGCCAACGCCATGGACGTCATCGTGCGCGGCCTCAAGTCGGGTCTGCCCTTGGGCGACTGCATGAAGATCATCGCGACGGAAGCCCAGGAGCCGGTCAGGAGCGAGTTCAAGGCGATCATCGAGGACCAGGCCATGGGCATGCCGTCCGACGAGGCGGTGCAGCGCCTGCCGCAGCGCATACCCGTCGCCGAAGCCAGCTTCTTCGCCATCGTCATCGCCATCCAGAGCCGCACCGGCGGCAGCCTGTCGGAAGCTTTGGGCAACCTGTCCACGGTACTGCGCGAGCGCAAGAAGATGCAGGCCAAGATCAAGGCGATGAGCTCCGAGGCGAAGTCCTCTGCCGGCATCATCGGCGCGCTGCCGGTGTTCGTCACCGGCGCCATCTACGTCACGACCCCGGATTACATCGGCCTGCTGTTCACCACGACCTCGGGCAACATCATCCTCGCCGTGTCCGGATTCTGGATGCTGATGGGAATCCTCGTCATGCGCAAAATGATCAACTTCGATTTCTGAAAGCGCGCACCCCCCATGGACCTCTCACTTATAAGCGCCAATCGCGACCTGATCGTTGCTCTGATGGCAGGAGCTTCCGCCTCGTTCGCCCTCATGGTTGCGTTCTGGCCCTACCTTGTGCCCGACATTCTCGGCAACCGAATGCGAGTCATGGTGACCGAGCGCGAGCGCATACGCCACCGCGAACGGGCCCGGTTGAATGCCGGCAAGAAACAGAAATGGCAGTCTGTGCGACCCGAGCCGAAACAGCTTTTCAAGACGATCGTTGATCGCTTCAACCTCGGCAAGGACGCCGTGGACGGTGAGATGGCGCACAGGCTGCGCATGGCCGGTTTTCGCGGCCATGGCCCGGTCATAACGTTCCTGGCTGTCCGGCTCATCGCCCCGATCGCCATGTTGCTGATCGTTTCCGTATACGTGTTCTTGCTCGTGAACCTGGACCAGCCACTGGTGGTAAAGCTCGGCATCGTGCTCGCCGCTGCCGCACTCGGCAACTACGCGCCGGGTCTTTACGTCCGCAACAAGATCACCAAACGGCAAAAGGAGATCCGCCGGGCCTGGCCGGATGCGCTCGACCTTTTGCTGATCTGTGTGGAATCCGGCATGAGCATCGAGGCCGCCCTGCACAAGGTCGCAAGCGAGATCGGCTCCCAGTCGGTGGCGCT
>CAYWVA010000555.1:0-1923 GCA_964461545.1 uncultured Rhizobiaceae bacterium
GTCTTCCATGCCACCGGCATCGGCGGCCAATCGATGGAGAAGCTCGTCGAGTCCGGCTTGCTGATCGGCGTCATCGACATCACCACGACGGAAGTCTGCGACCTGCTGATGGGCGGCATCTTCCCGGCCACCGAGGATCGCTTCGGCGCGGTCATCCGCACCGGGCTGGCCTATGTCGGTTCGTGCGGCGCGCTCGACATGGTCAATTTCGGCCCGCCCGACACCATCCCGCAAGCCTATCGCAACCGCACTTTTTACGAACACAATCCCCAGACCACCCTGATGCGCACCACGCCGGAGGAAAACACTCGCATGGGCCGCTGGATCGGCGAGCGGCTCAACCGCATGGACGGGCCGGTGCGGTTCTTCCTGCCTGAGGGCGGCGTGTCGTTGCTCGACGCGCCCGGCAAACCGTTCCACGATCCTGCCGCCGACACAGCACTGTTCCGGGCGCTTGAGGAGACGGTGCGCCAGACCTCGAGCCGCCAGCTGATCCGGGTTCCTTACAACGTCAACGATCCGGCCTTTGCCGCCGCCGTCGTGAACACGTTCCGGTCCCTGCATGGCGGCCGGGCGCCGCGACGCCGCAGCGGGAGTTGAACCATGCCGCGCTTCGACCGAACAGAGCTGCTTGAAGCCTTCCGCGACAAGATCGCGCGCGGTGAGCCAATCATCGGCGGCGGCGCCGGCACCGGCCTGTCGGCCAAGTGCGAGGAGGCCGGCGGCATCGACCTTATCGTGATCTACAACTCCGGGCGCTACCGCATGGCTGGCCGGGGATCGCTGGCCGGGCTGCTGGCTTACGGCGACGCCAATCAGATCGTCGTGGAGATGGCCGCCGAGGTGCTGCCCGTGGTGCGCCACACCCCGGTGCTGGCGGGCGTCAACGGTACCGATCCGTTCCGCGTCATGGACGTGTTCCTTGACGAGTTGAAGCGGCTCGGCTTTTCCGGCGTCCAGAACTTCCCGACGGTCGGCCTGATCGACGGCACCTTCCGCGCCAACCTCGAAGAGACCGGAATGTCCTATGGGCTCGAGGTTGAGATGATCGCCACGGCGCGCGCCAAGGGATTGTTGACGACGCCTTATGTGTTCAGCAGTGCTGATGCCGCGGCCATGGCCAAGGCCGGCGCCGACATCATCGTATGTCATCTCGGGCTGACGACCGGCGGCAGCATAGGGGCCGAAACGGCGCTCAAGCTGGAGGACTGCCCGGCCAAGGTCGATGCCTGGGCCGAAGCCGCCCGTGCGGTCAGCAGCGACATCATTGTTCTGGTGCATGGCGGTCCGGTCGCGACGCCCGACGACGCCCGCTTCGTGCTCGACAACACCAAGCACTGCCACGGATTCTACGGCGCCTCCTCGATGGAGCGCCTGCCCGCCGAGATCGCCCTCACCGAGCAGACGAAGGCGTTCAAGGCAATCGGGGCGATCGCTCCAAGGTGAGGTGTAGACAACAACACGCAGCCGCTTGAGCGGCTGGCCAAGGAACTGGGTAAGGGAGGGCAGACATGTCTGGGCAGCTAATCGGTCAGCTCATTTTGTGGATCATTGCCGCGATCATCGTGATCGCCGTGATCTATTGGGTGATGACGTGGCTCTACCGCCGATCCACCAAGGAGGTGTCGTTCGTCCGCACCGGCTTCCTCGGGGAAAAGGTGGTCATCAATGGCGGCGCGTTCGTTTGGCCGATCGTCCACGACATCACGCCTGTCAACATGAATGTCCTGCAGATGGCGGTGACGCGGGAAAAGGACCAGGCGCTGATCACCAAGGACCGGATGCGGGTCGACGTCGAGGCAGAGTTCTATGTCCGCGTTGCGCCGACCGTTGAGGCGGTGGCCATCGCGGCGGCCACCCTTGGGCGCCGGACCACCGAGCAGGAGCGGCTGCATGCCCTGCTGTCGGGCAAGTTCGTCTCCG
>CAYWVA010000556.1:0-1915 GCA_964461545.1 uncultured Rhizobiaceae bacterium
CTGCCGCTCATGGTGCTGCCGATCTACGCCAGCATGGAGAGGCTCGACTTCCGCCTGGTCGAAGCCGGCTATGATCTTTATGCCAATCGCTTCCAAGTGCTGCGCCGCATCATCCTGCCGCTGGTCAAGCCGGGCATCATCGCCGGCTCGATCCTCGTGTTCATCCCATCGCTGGGGGCCTATGTGACGCCGCGCGTGCTCGGCGGCGGCCGCAACATGATGATCGCCAATCTGATCGAGTTGCAGTTCGGCCAGGGGCGCAACTGGCCGCTCGGGGCAGCACTGTCCCTTACCCTGCTGATCATCGTCACGGTGGCGCTCATCTTCTACGTCCGGGCGGTCACCCGGTCGGAGGCCTCCCATGGCTGAGGTTGCAACCGCTCGGGGTCGTGCTTTTTCGGTCCGCCACCAGCCAGGCTTTGCCACCGTGGCGGTCTTGTGCTTCTTCATCCTCTATCTGCCGATCACCGTGTTGACGGTGTATTCGTTCAACTCCGGGGTGTCGATCGCCATCTGGGAGGGCTTTTCGCTCAGATGGTACGCGCGAGCCTGGCAGAACCAGCAGGTGCAGGACGCCTCGATCCGCTCGCTGGTCATCGCCAGTTTTGCCGCGACCATTTCCACCGCCGTGGCCACCCTCGCCGGACTGGCGACCACCCGCACCAAGGGCTTTCGCGGCATGACCGCAGTCTATGCCATGATCAACCAGCCGCTGATGGTGCCGGAGATCGTGACCGGCGTTTCGCTGCTGGTGTTCTTCGCAATGGTCAAGGTCTATACCGGCTATTACGGTCTGGGATATCTGATTGCCGCGCACACCGCGTTCTGCATCCCGTTCGCCTATCTGCCGATCCGGGCCCGGCTGGAGAACATGGATCTGGCACTGGAGCGCGCCGCCGCTGATCTCTACGCAACACCGTGGATGACATTCCGGCGGGTGACGCTGCCGTTGATGTTGCCAGGCATCATGGCCGGCTTTATGCTGGCGTTTGTCATTTCGCTCGACAATGTGGTGATCACCGAGCTGGTCAAGTCGGCCGGCCAGGATACCCTGCCGACCTACATGCTGGGCCAGCTACGCCGGGTGATCACCCCGGAAATGAATGCCATCGCCACCGTCTTCCTGGCGCTCTCGGTGACCATCGTGACGATTTTCTTTTTCCTGAACCGGAAGAGGCCTTAGACTGGATCAGTCAACAACAGGGAGGACAACAATGACTTGGAAAGCAACAGCAGCACTCATCGGACTCGCCGCTATTGTCGGCGTCGGCCCGGCAGCGGCCGAGGGTGAGCTTCATCTCTTCAACTGGGGCAACTACACGTCGCCCGACATGATCGCGAAGTTCGAAAAGGAGTATAACGTCAGGGTCACGGTAACCGACTATGACTCTAATGACACTGCGCTGGCCAAGATCCGCGCCGGCGGGCATGGCTTCGACATGGTCGTGCCGTCGGCGAGCGTTGTTCCGATCTGGATCGACGAAGGTTTGCTGCTGGAGTCGCGACCCGATCAGATGGAGAACTTCAAAAACGTCGCCGAGCGCTGGGTCAACGTTCCGTTCGACGAGGGCCGGCGCTACACCGTTCCCTGGCAGTGGGGGACGACGGGCGTGGCGGTGAACACGTCCGTCTATGACGGCGACCCCCATACGTCAGCCATCTGGCTGGACCCGCCCGATGAGCTCAAGGGCAAGATCAACGTCGTGCCCGAGATGTCCGACGTCATGGCTTTGGCCGTCCGCTATGCCGGCGCCGAAGATACCTGCACCGACGACAGGGAAATCCTGAGGCAGGTGCGCGACAAGCTTGTCGCGGCCAAGCCGCACTGGCTGTCCCTGGACTATGGCATGGTGGACAAGATGGCCGCCGGCGACGTGTCTGCCAGCGTCCTGTGGAACGGGGCGACCTTCCGTGC
>CAYWVA010000557.1:0-1903 GCA_964461545.1 uncultured Rhizobiaceae bacterium
TGAGCCGCGCCACGTCGTCTTCGCGCTGAGGCTGGAATGGGTCGAGCATCATCTTGCTGTCGCCCGCGGTATGGACGCGGCGCTCAACGCCCAGCCGATTGAGCGCCTCCACGAAGCCGAAGCCGGCATAGAGCACGCCGATTGAGCCGACGAGCGAGGCGTGATCGGCGTAGATTTCGTCGCCGGCAGTGGCCAGCCAGTAGCCGCCCGAGGCGGCCACGTCCTCGCAAAAGGCGATGACCTTGACGTTCTTCTGCTCGGCAAGCTGGCGGATGCGGTTGTGGATGAGCGCCGACTGAACCGCCGAACCGCCCGGCGAGTTGATCGCCAACAGCACTGCCGGGACGGCGCGATAAGAAAAGGCGCGCTCTAGAGTGGCATTCACCGTGTCGAGGCTGAGCGCCGGGCGCAACGGACTGCCCATGCCGATGGTGCCGTGCAGCTTCACGACCGGCAACAGGGGAACCCTCCGGCTAAACCGGGCGGGAAGCAGGCGGGACCAGAATGATCGCGGCGCGGTGGTGACCATACGCGACTTGAGATAGGCGGTGCGGCGAGCCGGGGCAAGTCCTCGCCGGGGCGCCTCAGCGCAGTCGCCAGGCCAACCCGTCGCGCAAGATCGCCTCGGCTTCCGGCGTGAAGTGCGATCCGGCGCCGTGCAGCACCAGGCCTGGCAAGAGCTGCAGCGGCCCCTTCGAGCCTTTGATGCCTTGCACGATGACACGCGAAGCGGCGGTGCCGTCGCGGGCGAACAGCGGCGCCACGCGGATGTCACCGAAGCGTTCCTCCATGGCGGTGAGCAGCCGACCGAGCGTCTCGGCGCGGTGGATGACCGTCGCGGTGCCGCGCAGTGCCACCATGGTGGCCAAAACCCTGACCCACAGTTCGAGGTCCTGCGGTTCGCCCATGTTGGCCACGGCGCGCAGCCCGTTCGGCGAGGCCTGCGCCTTATCGACGTCCAGATATGGCGGGTTGGCGAAGGCATGGCTGAACGAGCCGTGGACCGGCCAGTCCACGAGGTCGCGGCGCAGCGCGTCCTTGATGTCGCCGTGTATGACGCGGATACGCTCGGCAAGCCCGTTTCGCTTGGCGTTCTGCTCCGCCATCATGGCGTATCGCGAGGCGACTTCAACGCCGGTGACATGGACGCCCGACACCCTGGCGGCCACGCACAGCGCCGCCACTCCCGTACCGATGCCGGCCTCAAACAGGGTGTCGCCGCCGCGGCACGGGATGGTGGCGGCGAGAAACACCGCGTCGATGCCGGCGCGGTAGCCTTTCTCCGGCTGCAGAATATTGAGGCGCCCGCCGAGGAACCCGTCATCGGTAAGCGAGGCCGGCACCGCTCCGATGGGCGGGGTGGTGGAGGCAGGGGGTGTAGTCGGCTCCGCGGTCTTGGCCATGGCCACTCGATCATGGCGCAGAAAGAGTTATCGAGGCGTTACTGAGGGCCCGCTCGGCGGCCGCGAAATCTTCATCCTCGACCATGAGCCGACGCGGCAGAACGCCGATCGAGCCTTCTACGGCGCTCATGTAGCCGTCGAACACATAAGACGCGATTCCCTCCTCCTTGAGCAAATGCGAGGCGTAGGACAGAAGCACGAGGTCGTTGGTCCGCAACAGTTCACGCATGACAGTACCTTACCAGGCCCGAGCCGGCCAGTTTAGACCAAGCCCGGCGGCGCGGCCACCCGCCGGCGATCCCGGCCGATGGCCTAGCCGAGCATACGCTAGCGCGGGTTGTGGCAGGTGAAGCGGTGGGTGGCGTCCGCCTCGCTGGACGCCGGCGCCACGGTGCGGCAGATGTCGGTCATGAACGGGCAGCGGGGATGGAACTCGCAACCCGTCGGGCGGCTGAGCAGGCTCGGCACCTCGCCGGAAATCGCCAGCCGGTCGAGCACCG
>CAYWVA010000558.1:0-1903 GCA_964461545.1 uncultured Rhizobiaceae bacterium
GCCAGGCTTGGCGAGTTCGCCGCGACCCATCGCAGCGCCTTCGCGAGCTGGATGGCGCTGCAGGTCGAGCAGTCGCTGGCCGTGCTTGCCTGGGCTGTGGAGGAAGCGACCGGGCCGCCGCAGTCCTCGATGAATGGCGCCAGCACCTCGACCTGGTCGTCGAGCCGTTGCGACCGGGCGCCTGCCCATGGGCTCGTCTGTCCGTAGCCGATTAGGTTCGGGGCCACGACCCGGTAATCCCCGGCGAGCGCCGCCATGAGCGAGCGCCACTGGCGGTTTCCGCTCACCGACGAGTGGATGAGGATGACCGTCGGTCCTTCTCCGGCGGCGAGATAGTCGATCGTTATATCGCCGCTGACGATCGTCGGCATTTTTTGGGCACCTCCTGTCGGTGGCCGTGGCGGGGAGGTCGACCCGATCGGGGGATAATGCGGAACTGTCGAAGACTGACACGCCGCATGCGTTGTTAGACGTAAAAACAACACGCTAGTACTACAGTTGCACATGTGATTGACGTTTGTAGTGGGCGATGGCGGCGTTGGCTTGATGCTGCCGTCGCCACAGCGACCAGGCGATGATGAACGATGTGCTGATCGGCGGGCGCAGCAGGATGCGGGCCACGAGGTAGCGGATTTCCGGCACGCTCGGCAGCAGTGCGGCCATGGCGCTCAGGCGGCGATTGTTCTCGTTGGACTCGTTTCGTTCGGTTTGCCCCAAGCGGTGCGCTTGAGGTCGGCGGCAAGCTTGGCAAGAAACGCCAGCGCCGCCATGACCAGGCTCATATGGCGGTGCCAGCCGTGCCAGGAGCGGGCCTCGCAATGGTCGAGGCCGAGATCGCCCTTGGCGCGCTCGAAGCACTCCTCGATGGTCCAGCGCAGGCCGGCGGCACCTGCCAGTTCGGGCAACGGCGTGGCCCCAGGCGCAAAGACCAGATAATAGGCGAACTTGTCCGGCTCCTTGCGGCTGCGGCGGATGAGGAGCCAGCGCTCGAAGCCCTCATTGGTGGTCCGCGCCAGCGCGATCCGCGCCCAGTGATAGAGCCGCAGGCCCTTGGCGCCTTCGCCGGCGGCGAGCGTCGTCCAGGCCTCGGCGGGAAGCTCCTCGGCGATGGTCCTCGGGTCGGTCTCGACCAGGCCCTCCGGTGCGACAAAGCGCAGATGATGGTTGGAGCGCACGGCCAGCACATAGGGCTGGCGACGCTCCTCCAGCATGCGGCGCAGGCGGTAGTCGCCGCCATAAAGCGCATCCGCCAAAACCCATCGGCACGGCGCTCCCGCCTCCAGTGCGGCGGCGATCATCTCGCGGGCGATTGCGATCTTGGTGGCAAAGGCAATGTCGTCGGGCACGCCAGCCTTGGCGCGCCGCCCCGCGTCATTGGCCCAGGCCTCCGGCAGATACAGCCGCCGGTCGATGAGCGCCTGGCCAAAACGGCTGGCATAGGCCAGGAACACACCGACTTGGCAGTTCTCGATCCGCCCCGCGGTGCCCGAATACTGCCGCGCCACCCCGACCGAGTGATCCCCCTTCTTCACGAACCCGGTCTCGTCGACCACCAGCACTGCGTCGGCATCGCCCAGCGCTTCAATCACATAGCCGCGCACCCTGTCGCGCAGGTCATCCGCCGACCAGCAACTGCGCCCCAGTAGCGACTGCATCCGGTAGGGTCGCTGCAGACCCGCGTGCTCGGCCATCAGCCAGCCGGTCTTGCGCTCAACCCCCGACAGCAGTCCGTCCAAGAACGCGCTGCCCGTTTCCCTCACCTCGCGCCGCCGGAACACCGGCGCCAGCCGATCCTTCAGCACCGAAAGCCCCCGCTCCCAGGCCACCAACGATCCCGACCAAGCCGCAACCGACATCGAATCCCCTCCCGCCCGAATCAAAAAGGAGGGAATCACATCGTGCC
>CAYWVA010000559.1:0-1901 GCA_964461545.1 uncultured Rhizobiaceae bacterium
TCCCGCCGGCAGAACCGGGCATCGCGACAGCCTGCATGGGCTCATGAGCCAGATCATCGAGGTCGTGCAGGCGAGTACCGAGCCTGATTGAAGAGGTGAGCGGTTGCACTCGCTATGATGATTGTGGCCAAAAAAACGCCCCGGCCGTGGAGGGCCGGGGCGGAGACCCAGGGCGCCGGGGGGAGGCGCGCTCCGTTGCGAGGGGGAGCAACGGCAGGGTTGCATATCGAACGGCTGAGGGCGGCGAGTCGTTCCATCAGACACACAAAAATCCTGCCTGACGTTGCGCGCGAGGTTGACCTGTGAGGTCAAAGCGGCAAGGACGTCGCCGGTGCTGGTGAGCCCATGAGATCGAACTCGGCACTGGTATAGAGCTGTTGCGTCGCCCCGTCATAGGTCCGCACCGCAACGCTGCAGCTCCACCCCCCCTCCCGGCGCTGCACCTGATAAAGATTCCAGGCGGCTGGAGGCTTGCCCCGCGTCGCGGCTGCCGATGCTGAGGGAACGCCGAGCACGTTGACCGGTCCATGGGCCGATTGCAATCTGGTGAGCATTGGCCGGTGGTTGTGGCCATGAAGCACCAGCTCGGCGCCTTCGTCTTGCAGCACTGCGGTGAGGTCAGCCGCATCGATCAGGGCCTTTCGATCCTCGGCCTGGCCGGGGAGCGGCGGATGATGGATCAGAAGAATACGGAAAAACCCGCGTTGTCTGAGTTCGCGCAGGATGTCGCGTAAGGCGCCGATCTGGGTCGTGCCGAGCCGGCCCGCTGCCAGGCGCCAACCCATCGGGACCGCGCTTGAGGCGCCGATCAGCGCCACGTTGCGGCGCTGGCGCACGAACGGGAAGGGTGCTGCCAGCCCGGCACTGCCGTGCGCCCCGGGCACCCGCATGTCGCCCGTCATATAATCGGCCCACAAGCCCATTCCGGTATCCCAGGGAAACGGCACATAGGCATCGTGGTTGCCGGGAACGAAAGTGATCCGATCAGCCTCGCCGAGAGCGTTGAGCCACTGCGCGGCCAGCCGGTACTCGGCTCCCAGCGAAATATTGATGAGGTCGCCGGTGATTGCGATGTGGTCGGGCTGGTGGGCCAGCATGTCGGTGATGACGGCATCGAGAATTTCCGGCCGGTGGATGCGGCGCCGCCGATATTGCCAGGAATGATAGCCGATGAATCGCTTGCCCCTTAGGTCGGCGGGGCGCACCTTGGGTAGCGGGCCCAGGTGAACGTCCGAAATATGGGCCAGCGAGAACATGCGGCAATACCAGGATTGACGAGGCGACGTGCCCATGCGTATGAGTGCCGCGACTTAAAGCCGGTGGGGCGGAAAGGATCAAGGGCCAGTGAAGATTGTCATCCTGGGTGCGGGCCAGGGTAAGCGCCTGCTGCCGCTGACCGTAGATGTGCCCAAGGCGCTGCTCGATATCCATGGGCGTTCGCTGATCGCACGCCAGATCGACGCCTGCGTGGAGTGCGGTCTCAGGGAGTTCGTGGTCGTCACCGGCTTTGGCGCCCAACTTATGGAGGAGGCTTTGATCAGGATCGCCGAGCAGCACGCCGTCGAGATCCGCACCGTGTACAATCCCTTTTACGCCGTGGCCGACAACCTCGCGAGCTGCTGGATGGCGCGGGCCGAGATGGACTGCGATTTCATCCAGGTCAACGGCGACAATTTATTTCGTGCCGACCTCGTGCGGGCCCTGCTCAAAAGCTCCGATGCCGAAGCGACGGTGGCGATCAATCGCAAGGCCCAATACGATGCCGACGACATGAAGGTGATGCTCGACGGCGGCCGACTCACCGAGATCGGCAAGACGCTTCCCCTTGAGGCGGTCGACGCCGAGGCGGTCGGGCTTTATGTGTTCCGCGGCAAGGGCCCTGCCCTCTACCGAGAGGTGCT
>CAYWVA010000560.1:0-1893 GCA_964461545.1 uncultured Rhizobiaceae bacterium
ATAGAGGCGCGGAGATCGTGCCAGCTTGCTCATCCTTGCCACTGCTAGCTTGCCCCTGCGCCCACGGCAATGGGCCGACAACCCAGGCAACACGGTCGCAACAGACATGTGTGACATGCATCAGGTTTGACAGGTCTGGTTGACCGCGCTGTTATTGCCCATATTCGGAGCTGGAAGGAGCAATCATGGTCGAGTTCGATGCTGTCCGCGCCGGGCTGCCTGCAGTCATGTCGCGCAACGAAGATACGGTGCGGGCCGGCTTCTGGCCGAAGCTCAAGCAGGTGCTCGCCCAGGTGCCGTTCGCGGAGGACGCGGTAGCGGCGTGGTATTGTGCCTTCGATCCTCAGACCCCGCTCAAGGCGAGGGGTATACTTCTGGCGGCGCTGGCCTATTTCGTGCTCCCCTTCGACGTCGTCCCCGACATGGTCCCGGTGCTCGGATTCACCGACGACTTCACGGTGCTGATGATCGCTGTCGGCCTGATCCAGGTCCATATGCGCCCGGAGCACCGGCGCCAGGCGCAAGAGACGCTGGAGCGGCTGCGCCGGGAGCAGCCGGTGCGCGCAAGCTGAGGTTACGAGCCCAGGCAGGCGAGATGCCCCGCAGTCGCTGGCACCCGCCTGGCGATGCGTTGCGCCTGCCGGCGCAGGCCCGGTCCCGGCTGGGCGACGTTGCGGACATGCGGGTTTGGCAGGGCGGCAGCGAGCAGGGCCGCCTCGTTGCGGGAGAGTTCGGCAGCCGGCTTGCCGAAATGGCGTTGCGCCGCGGCCTCGGCGCCGAACACCCCTGGACCCCACTCGACAATGTTGAGGTAGACTTCGATGACCCGCGGCTTGGGCCAGACGAGATCGATCCATAGGGCCAAGGGCAGTTCGGCTGCCTTGCGGACGTAGGACCGCGCCGGCCACAGGAAGAGGTTTTTGGCTGTCTGCATGGCGATGGTGGAACCGCCGCGGCTCGGGCCGCCGGGCGCGTCGATGATCTTGTTCAGCTCCGCCCAGTCGATACCGCGGTGCTGACAAAAGCGGGCGTCTTCGGCCGTGAGGACGGCCCTGGCGAGGTGCGGCGAGATGCGCTCAAGCGGCGTCCAGCGGTAGTCGATTGGCTCGCCTTGCACCCAACGGATCAGCATCAGCGTCGAGACGGATGGCGGCGCCCAGCGATAGGCGAGACTGACGGCGAATGGCAGGAATACCAGCAGCGCCAGCAGCGCCGCGACGAGGCCGAGCCATGACCTCAGCCGCGATCTGCGGCGAGGGATCGCCCGTGTGTCCGCCATGTCCAATTCACCATCCCCTCAATTCACTATCTAACACGACTTATGTTGATGTGGTGCGCTGCCCGGCTTAAGAGTGTCGGTCCCTGCAATCAAGCCCTGCCCTCATGAGCTTCGCCGTTTCCCTCAAGGACGTCGCCGAGGACATCGACCGCCTGCTGGGCGAGCTGCTGCGGCCCGACGCCGCGTCGGCGCCGCGTGTGGTCGAAGCCATGCGCTATGCGGCGCTGGCCCAGGGCAAGCGTCTACGGCCGTTCTTCCTGGCCGAAAGCGCCAGGTTGCTCGGGGCGGCACGTGAGCATGCACTGAGGGCCGGTGCCGCCCTTGAATGCGTGCACTGCTATTCGCTGGTGCATGACGATCTGCCGGCCATGGACGACGATGATCTGCGACGCGGACGGCCGACCTGTCACAAGGCGTTCGACGAGGCCACCGCCATTCTGGCGGGCGACGGACTGCTGACGCTGGCCTTCGAGATCGTCAGCGATCCCCTGACCCATCCCGAACCTGCCGTGCGATCGCAATTGGTGCTGGAGCTCGCCCGTGCCGCCGGCTATGCCGGCATGGTGGGCGGCCAGATGCTCGATCTGGAGGCCGAGGCCGGCGGCTGCCGCGAC
>CAYWVA010000561.1:0-1890 GCA_964461545.1 uncultured Rhizobiaceae bacterium
GAAGAGCCCGACTACCTGCACCCGATGATCGAGCCGATCCTCAAGGAGACCTACGGCATCATCGTCTATCAGGAGCAGGTGATGCAGATTGCTCAAGTGCTGTCGGGCTATACGTTGGGCGAGGCGGATCTGTTGCGCCGCGCCATGGGCAAGAAGATCAAGAAGGAGATGAACCAGCAAAAAGAGCGCTTCGTCTCGGGCGCGGTGGCTAACGGGGTGGCGCCGGAGCGAGCCGACTACATCTTCGAGCTGGTCGCCAAGTTCGCCGGCTACGGCTTCAACAAGTCCCATGCCGCCTGCTATGCCATCGTCGCCTACCAGACGGCCTATCTCAAGGCGAACTTCCCGGTTGAGTTCATTGCCGCCTCGATGACCCTTGACCTCGGCAACGCCGACAAGCTGCGACTGTTCCGCCGCGAGGCGCTGAGGCTCAAGGTGCCGATCGATCCGCCGGCGATCAATGCATCGGGCGTCGAGTTCGCGGTCCGTGACGGGGTGATCAAGTACTCTTTGGCAGCGCTCAAGAATGTCGGACGAGCTGCGGTAGAACATGTCGTGGCGGAGCGCGAGCGGGCCGGACAGTTCGGCTCGCTGGGCGAGTTCGCCCGCCGCATGGACGCCAAGGCGGTGAACAAGCGGGCGCTGGAAAGCCTGGCCAAGGCCGGCGCCTTCGATGAGATCAACCCCAACCGGGCGCAAGTCACCGCCGCGGTGGAGGCTATTGCGGCGATGGCGAGCCGCACCAGTGCCGACAGCGAACAGGGCCAGAGCAGCCTGTTCGGCTCGAAGTCCGGCGCAGCGGACGAGGACGTGCCGCTGCCGGCGGTGGAGCCGTGGTCGCTGATGGAGCGGCTGGCAGCGGAGTTCGAGACGGTCGGGTTCTATCTCTCCGGCCATCCGCTCGACGAGTACATGCCGGCGCTCGCCCGCGCCGGCGTCGAGACCTGGGCGTCGTTCCACGACAAGGCGGTAAACAAGGGCGCAAGCGCCGCAAGGCTGGCCGGTACGGTCATCCACCGCCAGGAGCGGCGCTCGAAGTCTGGCAACCGCTTCGCGTTCATCGGCCTGTCCGACCCGACCGGGCAATATGAAGCGGTGTGCTTCTCCGATACTCTCGCCCAGGCGCGCGACCTGCTGGAGCCCGGCAAATCGGTGCTGGCCCGGGTTGAGGCCGATGTCGACGGCGAAGAGGTACGCCTCAGGCTGCAGTCGGTAGACATCCTCGATGACGCGGCCGCCCAAGTGGCGCGCGGGCTGCTCATCGTCATTGAAAATGACCGCCCGGTTGGAACGATCGCCGAGAAGCTCGGCAATGGCGGGCGCGCCCCGGTCCGGGTGGTGGTGCAGGCCGACGGCGGCCGCCAGGTCGAGATCGCACTCGGCAACCGGTTCACGGTCGGCCCGCAGTTGAAGAGCGCCATCAAGGCGTTGCCGGGCGTCCTTGACGTGCAGGACTTGTAGGCCATCCCTCCAGCTGCCGTCCTCGGCGTTGATCCCTGGGTGCTCGGGTCGAGCCCGAGCACATCAATCAGATGGGTGGTTGTGCTACAGCCCGGCGAGCAGTGCCAGGGGGACGAGATTGGCCGAGAACAGAAAAAGAGCCATGAAAATGAGCGCGGTTCTGTTCTTCTGGCGCGTCATCGTCATGGCTCTGCGGGGTTAAGCGGTCGAACTTGATCGTGCCTATGACAGCCTGGCGCTGAACCAAACCTGACCGCGCCGTTCATCTGCCGTTCACGTTGGCGATCACTCGATCCGGCGAACCCACACCCGGTTGTCGTGAAAAGCCGCACCGCCGCACGGCGCGATCTCGTCGGCGCCGGTCAGGCAGTTGATCCCTGCCCCACCCTCGTAAGCCGCATTGGGCCAGATCGATTCGGAGATCACCAC
>CAYWVA010000562.1:0-1881 GCA_964461545.1 uncultured Rhizobiaceae bacterium
GCTCGCCGAGCTGATGCCAGGACGCTACGCCAAGTTCGAGCTCAGCAGCGGCTTCCTGGCTTCACTCGATGTGTATGCGTACCGCTCGCCCGGCGCTGCCGATGCCATGCCGGCGATGGAAGAATCGACCGACCTGCCCCTCGAGGTACCAGACGAAGCGCACGAGGTCGAGCTGCCCGAGCAGCCCGAGGACGAGGCCACCATGGAAGAGCTCCAGGGAGAGGTCGTAGCGGCCCGCTAGACGATGCATACCATGAAACACATCTTTAGTTGCCGCACCTTGCCACGGGGAGTGCTCGCGCTCGCCGCGCCCCTCGCGCTGGCGGGCTGCCTGGCATCCGCGCCGCAGCGTCCCGCGCCGGTGGAAGTGCAGGACGAATCAGGCTTTGTGATCACCGAGGAAGTTCGCGTCAGCCAGGAGGTGCGCGCCGACTTCGATCGGGCCATGGAGCTGCTCGAGCAGGAACGCTACGCGCCAGGCATTGCCTTGCTGGTCAGGGTGACCGAGCGTGCGCCCGAAGTCACGGCGGCGCACATTGATCTTGGCATCGCCTACCGGGAGACCGGTGACCTGGAAAAGGCGGAGGCCAGCATCAGGCGGGCATTGGAACTGAATCCCCGGCATCCCGTCGCGCACAACGAGATGGGCATGTTGTGCCGCCGCACGGGCCGATTCAAGGCCGCCAGGATGCACTACGAGCAGGCACTGGCCGTACACCCGGGTTTCCATTACGCGCGCCGCAATCTCGCCGTGCTCTGCGACGTTTATCTGGCCGACCTTGAGTGCGCGCTGGCGAACTACGAGCTGTATTCCCGCGAGGTTCCCGACGACGAGGAGGCCACGATGTGGATCGCGGACCTTCGCAACCGGGTTGGACAATAGGAGGGGCATGCGATGTCGACCAGGCTTTTTTGCTGCGCAATCCTGCTGCTCGCTTCGTCAGTCGCGCTGACGGCGGAGCCGGAGGACGAGGGCGAGGGCCGCAATCTAGGTATGTCGATCGTCGGCAACCACGAAGCGCCCAAGTCACTGGTGATCGTGCCATGGAAGAGTTCCGAGCTGGGCAATCGGCCCGATCTCGCGAAACTGCTCGATGACGCGACCCGGCCGGTCGACAAGGACGTGTTCATGCGGGAGCTCGCCTATTACCGCATTCGCGCGGAATGAGCGTGTATAGCGCGCAGAACGATGTGTTGCTTGATATGGACGACAGACGGGCGTGCGGTCCCGAACCGCAAATAGTTCCGAAGTTACCGGAATCGGTGTGAAAGAGGATGTGGTCATGGATTTCATATATTCGATCGTAGGATTTTTCGTCACGGGCGGGCCGTTCATGTACCCGATCCTGATCGTCTTCGCCGTCGGGGCTGCGATCGCCATCGAGCGATACGTGACCCTGACGATGGTGACGAACAAGAACCAGGGCATGTGGGCCCGGCTCCAGCCCGCCCTGATGCGGGGCGAGTTCGACAAGGCGCGCGAGATGACCAGCAAGGATGAGTCCACCATCTCCAAGCTGCTCAGCATGGGCCTGGCCCGCCAGGGCGCGGTGCGCCGCCGCGAGGACATCGAGATCGCGATGGAAGAGAGCATGATGGAGATCATCCCTCAGCTCGAAAAGCGCACCTCCTATGTGGCGCTCGCCTCCAGCATTGCGACCCTGCTCGGGCTCCTGGGCACCATCATGGGCCTGATCGCTGCGTTCACGGCGGTGGCCAACGCAAACCCGGCCGAGAAAGCCGACCTGCTTTCGGCGAGCATCTCCGTGGCGATGAACACGACCGCCTTCGGCCTGATGGTCGCGATTCCGCTGCTGGTGACGCATGCGGTGCTGACCGCGAAGACCGGCGAGATCGTCGACAGCCTGGAAATGGCGTCGG
>CAYWVA010000563.1:0-1879 GCA_964461545.1 uncultured Rhizobiaceae bacterium
TGCATCCACAGATAGCGGGCATCCATGGTCAGGTTGTAGCCGGTTGTGCCGGCGCAGATCACCACCATGCCGCCGCGCTTGACCACCAGCACCGACACCGGAAACGTGGCCTCGCCGGGATGTTCGAACACCAGATCGACACTGTTGCCCTTGCCGGTATAGGCCCAAATCGCCTTGCCGAAGTCGCGCACCTTCTTCAGCCACTCGTTATAGTCCGGCGAGCCAACCGCCGGCATGGCGCCCCAGCAGTCGAACTCCTTGCGGTTGATCACCCCCTTGGCGCCAAGCTGCATGACAAAATCGCGCTTGTCGTCGTCGGAGATCACTCCGATGGCGTTGCCGCCGGCGGTGGCGATGAGCTGGATCGCCATGGAGCCAAGCCCTCCGGAGGCGCCCCACACCAGCACGTTCTGTCCGGGCTTCATGGTGTGAGGCCGATGCCCGAACAGCATGCGATAGGCGGTGGCCAGGGTGAGCGTGTAGCACGCCGACTCCTCCCAGGAGAGGTGGGGCGGCCGTGGCATCAGCTGGCGCGACTGCACGCGGGCGAACTGGGCAAAGGAACCGTCCGGGGTTTCATAGCCCCAGATGCGCTGGCTCGACGACAGCATCGGGTCGCCGCCATTGCACTCCTCATCGTCGCCGTCGTCCTGGTTGCAATGCACCACCACCTCGTCGCCCACCTTCCAGCGTTTGACCTTGGCGCCCACCGCCCACACGATGCCCGAGGCGTCGGAGCCGGCGATGTGATACGGGTTCTTGTGGCCGTCGATCGGCGAGATCGGTTTTCCGAGCGAGGCCCACACGCCGTTGTAATTGACCCCCGCCGCCATGACGAACACCAGGCATTCCTCCTCGCCAATGGCCCAGGTGGGAACGACCTCGACCTGCATGGCCTGGTCGGGCGGCCCGTGGCGTTCCTGCCGGATGGTCCAGGCGTACATGTTCTCCGGCACATGGCCCAAAGGCGGAATCTCGCCGACCTCGTAGAGCGCCCTCGCCGGCGCCTTGGCGGTGGCAGGCGCGCCGGCTTGAGCGGCCGATTGGGCTGCAAACCGGGTGGCAGGGGCCTCAGCAGGCATATCGGTCATCCTTGAATCAGCGGCCCTGGCAGGTCGGACCGGACCTCGTCGTCATCCATTTTGCACTGCAATAAAGGTTCCTGGCAAGCCTCGCCGGTGGAGCCGTCGGCTTAATGATGTGCTTACCATGCGAGCACCGGTCGATTGTCGGGTTCGGGGACTAAAGGTACAAAGTTGGTGCGAACGGATCAATTGGCCGTCTTGCCCTTACTCGGCGATGCGGCGCGGAGTCGGGGCCGACCGGTGGACGAATTTATTGCAGTTTTGTATCTGCTCCAGGGTCGCATCTCCCAATTTGCCGGATTCGGCATCGGTAACAGCTATTCGGTGGCAAGCTTCTGCCTCGTCGTTATTCTGGCCCTTATCGGCGGAGCGAGCCTCAACCACCTGGCCGAGCGCCGCGACAGCTTCCATCTCACTTTCAATGTTACGGCAATGTTCGCCGGTGGGGTGATCGGCAATGCTGTGTTGCGCGGCCTGCACATGCCGTTCGGCAACGAGCTGGTGATCACCGTAACACTGGCCCTTTTCGGCATGTCGGCCATGGCCCTCGTCCTGCTCCTCGCCTATCACAGGACCGACATCTGAGCCTCTCTGCCGGGTCATTGCTGACCTGAGGCGAAGCCGACGATTGCACCGCAGCATGAGGCATGCTTCGATGGCGCCCGAGCGCCATCTGTGGAGAGAGCTTTCATGACCCGGGACAAGCCGTGGATCTTTCGCACCTATGCGGGCCATTCCACGGCACAAGACAGCAACCGCCTGTACCGCAGCAACCTGGCCAAGGGACAGACCGG
>CAYWVA010000564.1:0-1878 GCA_964461545.1 uncultured Rhizobiaceae bacterium
CCATCTACCAGAGCGGGAGCAAAGCCCGCCGTTGCGCGCCTGTGGCCCAACAATCGGCTAATGGCCTATTTGGCCCGGTCCAGCAGCGCCACCACGATCTTCTTGGGCACATGGGTCGCCGTGGCGATCCGGTCGACGAGAGTTTCGTGTTGGCCTTCCGCACGTCGTCGATCGCGTCGGCATTTCGTGCCTGGCCGGCGGCATCGATCGCCTCGATGCCCCGCCCCGAGGCCAAGCCGCACACGCGGCCACACGCGGCCGTTCCGAGACTCGCTGGCATGGTAGTGGCCAAGAGCCCGGATATCGCGCGTGTGGCCGCGACAAGCCCAACGTGGGCCTACCGCCCTGCCCGGGCCGGGTGTCGGCCAGCTCCTGGAGCTTCTCGACCGTGCCTTCGGCCACACCGACCGCGCTGTCGATCCGTTGCACCGTCAGGGCAGGACCGCGGCGACTGGCAGGCGATTGCGGTCCCCGTGGCGGATCAAGCCTCGATGCTCCCCGGGGACGAGCCGCACACGCATTCACCACTGCGTATCCGGATGATGCCATTAGTGCGCGACGCCGCTCAGAATCGTAGAGTTCCCCCGCGCCGCTGGCCTGCGCAGGTCAGGCGTGCGGCACCACCCGCTCGAACAGGTGTTGGTAGCGCAGCACCAGCCCGGCGTCATCCACCACCAGATCTGCTTCAAATCCGCGAGACAGACCAAGGTCGACGTAGCGCAGCCGCCCAGCGCCCTGTCGAACATAGCGTTGGCTCGAACGCGACACTTTCAGCGCGGGCCCGTCGATGAAGGCGGCGTCGAGCGTCAAGCTTTCTCCTGCAAGTTCCGGCATTCTGCGGATCGGAAAGGTATTGCAGAAGGGCGTGACCGACAGGTCCGGCTCCTCGGCGCCTTCAAGATCCGGCCGCGGCGCGCCGTCCACCTGCCAACCGGTCCCGGCGCGCTCCAGGTGCAGCACTCCATAGCCTTGCGCGTTCCAGCGTTCGACGGTGACGGTCTGCACGCGCCAGTCGGGGTCGAGGCGCCAGCGGTGGTCAAGGCGAAAGCCGCCGCTCCCGAGGCAGATCACCGTAGCCGCGGCCATAACTCCTGTGGGTTCTATCCCGAGCTCCAGGCGTTCGAGGCCTTCGACGTCAGTCCGGCGCCAGAAGAGGACAACTGTGCTCATGCTCAGGACACCTCCCTCTAACGAAAGTTCCAGTACCGTGGATACTCAAGCAGCGGCCAGACCACCACCCGCTACATCGGCGGCAAGCCCTATGAGGAGATCGTCCGGCCCAACGGGACCCTGGAGAAGAAGGCCTATATCGGCGACTTCGCCATCGTCTCTCCCGCCTCCGGTTGCTCCACATAATGGCTCCTCGGTGAGGCAGACGAGTCGACCGCCATGGGCACCGGCGGACGAGAGGTCGAGCTCCGCCGAGAAAGAGCCGCACACCGGCTCCGTGTCGCGCGAAGAGGCTCCCGGTGGTATGGTAGTGGCGAAGAGGCCTCAACTCGCGCCGTTGCGCCTGTGTGCGCCGTTGTGGGGAGATCGGCCTATTTCGACCCTACCGCCCGCCCCGGCGGACGCCAGCCGGCCCCGGCTCTAATAAATACCCTCGACCGCGACCGGCAGGTGGTGCTCACTGTCGACCCGCAGGTGCCGCCGCGAGGAACTGGCTAATGTGGCCGCGAGGACAGCATTCGAGAGGATGTACCAGAGCGGGAGCAAAGCCCGCCGTTGGCCGACTGTGGCCCAACAATCGGCTAATCGCCTATTTGACCCGGTCCAGCAGCGCCTCGATGATCATCCTGGGCACAGGGGTCGCCGCGGCGATCTGGTCGACCGAGAGGTTCGGGGCGGCCTTCCGCACGTCGTCAATCGCATCGGCCC
>CAYWVA010000565.1:0-1876 GCA_964461545.1 uncultured Rhizobiaceae bacterium
GCCCGCGCCGGGTGCGCGAATGGATCGACATGTATGGCGATCCGCGCGGCGAAGTGGACCCGATTGACTGGGTCGAATCGGTGCCGTTCACCGAGACCCGAAAATACATCCAATTGGTCATGCAGAACGTGCACGTCTATCGCTCACGCATTGACCCAGGCAGCGCCTTGCCGATGTCGGCCGACCTGGTGCGGGGCGGGAAGCCGGTGACCGCCGACCTGGCACGGGGCGGCGTGCCGGCAACAGGCACCATCACCGCAACGGGAGACCAGGACAAGAACCTGTCGTGTGGCACGACCATGGAGGCGAGCATTGTTGCCCTCATCGAGACCTGCTGAGCGGCGCTCAGGGTTCGGCGATGAGCGGCACGCCGTGGCGCGACGTCGGTGTTCGCTCGCCCGACGGGCTTGACCTCTACGCCCGCGATTACGGGCCGCTCGATGGCGGTCCCACGCCGGTGCTGTGCCTGTCGGGACTCACCCGCAACTCCAAGGACGCCCATCCCCTGGCTGAACGGCTCGGGCGACAGCGCCGGCTGATCGCGCCCGACTACCGCGGCCGCGGTCGGTCAGATTACGCGCCAGACTGGTCGACCTATCGGGTCGACGTCGAAATGGCCGACGCCATTATGTTGCTCGACCGTCTTGGGGTCGACCAGGTGGTGGTCATCGGCACCTCGCGCGGCGGGCTCATTGCCATGCTGATGGCCGCGACGCATCGGCACCGCCTCGCCGGCGTGCTGCTCAACGACATCGGCCCGGCGCTCGAGCCGGCGGGACTGCTCAGGATCCGCCGATACCTCGGCAAGGCGCTCCGCTTCACAACCTGGCGCGGCGCGGTGGCGGCGCTCAAGCGCACTAATTTGGGATTTGAACGATTGAGCGATGGGCAGTGGCTCGCCTTTGCGCGCCGGGTGTTTCGCGACGAGGGCGGCCGTCCGGCGCTCGACTATGATCGGAATCTCCGCCGCACCTTTCCGACGCCCAGGCAGATTGCGGCGGGAACCGCCGCGCCACCGCTGTGGGACTTTTTCGCAGCGCTCAACGGCTTGCCGGTTGCGGCGCTCAGGGGGGAGCATTCCGATCTGCTGAGTGCCGCAACGCTTGCCCGCATGGCCGAAGTGGCGGAGGGACTTGACGCGGTGACGGTGAAAGATCGCGGCCATGCCCCGTTTCTCGACGAGCCCGAAAGCCTCGCCGCCCTTGACCGGTTCCTCGCCCGCTGCAGTTGATGGTGCTCAAAAGCCCGTCCGGGGCCGTTAGGCCCTGTGGCATTTCTGACACAGTTACGGTTTTTATGTGGTTGAGGCGTTCGTTGCCGTTGATTTTTGTTCCAAACAGGTGCCAACATTGCTCGTGCGATTCAGTTGCGCAGTGCCTCCTACGCCGAGTTCGGGGGATCTGGGGGCGAACTCAACTTAATGAGCGGGAGAATCGATAATGACTAACACGAAATGGCTGCGGCGGGCACTTCTCGGCGGTGTGGCGCTCAGCGTCATGGCGTCTGGGGCGCAGGCCGACGAGCTGAGCGAGCTGAAAGCCCAGCTCGAGGCACTGCAGAATCGCGTCGGCCAGCTCGAGCAGCAGCCGTCGAGTGTGGCTCTGCCGGAGGGGGCGAGCTTTCTGACCTTGACCCGCGGGTCGGCCGATATCACTGACCGCGGGACTTTCACAGCGTCGCGTGACCAAAGGCCGGCCGACCGCGGCTTCACCATCTCGGTGACGCCGACGGCCGACCTGCCGGCCCCGATCGCCGAAGTGGTGGTCTACGGCTACGTCAAGGGCGACGTCATCTACGACTTCGACAAGGATCTCGGAGACACATTCTCTGTCCCGGAGATCTGGTCGTCGAGCGGCAGGGGTGACAATCACATCCG
>CAYWVA010000566.1:0-1875 GCA_964461545.1 uncultured Rhizobiaceae bacterium
GCTGCGGATGACCGAGCCGACCGAGCGGCGCGGCGTCCGCTACCCGATCGATCGCCTGTTTGAGTCGCTGGCGAAGCATCGGCGCGAAAGGGCGATCTGCATCGTCCTGTCGGGGTCCGGCAGCGACGGCACGGAAGGTCTGAAGGAGGTCAAGGCGCAGGGCGGCTGCATTCTGGTGCAGGACCCGTCGACCGCACGCTTCGATAGCATGCCGCGAAGCGCCATCGCGGCGAATCTGGCCGACCAAGTGATTGCCCCGGAGCACATGCCGGATGTGCTCATGCGCTACATACGCCATGCCTATATGGCGGGATCGGAGGTCGTCGATGAGACAACAAATGACCCCTCGATCGACCCGGTGTTGACCCTGCTGAGGAGCCGCGCCGGCCAGGACTTCCGCCTCTACAAGCGCAGCACGCTCACGCGCCGCATCCACCGGCGCATGGGGCTCAACAATTTGCACACGCTCGCCGAATACGTCGAATTCCTGCGCACCAGGCCGGGGGAGCTCGAAACTCTGACCAAGGATCTTATGATCAACGTCACCGGATTCTTCCGCGACCCCGAAGCCTGGACGGCCCTCGGCGAGACGGTTCTCGCCCCATTGGTCGACGAGCGCGCCAGCGGGACGGCGGTGCGCCTCTGGGTCCCCGCCTGCGCCACCGGCGAGGAAGCCTATTCCCTGGCTATGCTGCTGGTCGAACGCGCGGAGGCGGCGAACAAGCAGTTTGACATAAAGCTGTTCGCCACTGACAGTCGGGACGACAACCTGAATGCAGTCCGGGCCGGCGTCTATTCGGATGGCGCCGTGGCAACGATCCCGCCGCACCTTCTGACTCGCTACTTCGACAAGCTCGACGGCAACTACCAGGTCAAGAAGGAACTTCGCGATTTGGTGGTGTGCGCGTCCCATAACCTGCTTCGCGATCCGCCGTTTTCGCAGATCGACCTGATCAGCTGCCGCAACCTGCTTATCTATCTCGACCCGGTGGCCCAGAAGCGGGCGGTGGCGCTGCTGCATTTCGCGCTACGGCAGGCAGGTCACCTGTTTCTCGGCACCGCCGAGAGTGTTTCAGGGCAGGAAGACCTGTTTGAGACTGTGTCCAAGAAATGGCGCATCTATCGCCGGCTTGGGCCGACGCGCCACGACATAATCGACTTTCCGCTGCTGCCCGGCCGGACCCGGCCGAACCAAGCCGAGGAGACGGCCGTGCCTGAGTCCAGCCAACCGCCGCAGCGTCTTGTTGATGTGGCGCAGCGCGCGCTCCTGGAGCGCTTTGCCCCGGCCTCGGTGCTGATCGAGCGCGATGGCCGGGTGCTGTGGTTCCATGGATCGACGGGAGACTTCCTGGAACCGCCGCCGGGCGAGCCGAGTCGCGACCTTCTGGCGATGGCCCGCGCTGGCCTGCGCGTCAAGCTGCGCAATGCCGTGCGCCAGGCGGCCCGCGAAAAGCGATCGGTGGGATTCGATGCCCGGGTCCGACAGGGCAACAGGGATCAGACCGTTGCGGTGACGGTCGCACCCCTGGCTGCGCCAAACGGGCCGGACAACCTGCTGCTGGTCAGCTTTCGAAACGATGATGTTTCACAGGCTCCTTCCACCGCAACCGGTGGTAACGGCGACGACCACACCGGCGAAGGCATGCAGCGCGCGTTCGATGAGGAACTGCGCACAACTCGCGCAGAGCTGCAGGACACGATCGAGCAGCTCGGGAGGACCAACGAAGAGCTGAAGGCAGCAAACGAGGAAGTTACCTCGATGAACGAGGAACTTCAGTCCACCAATGAGGAACTGGAGACCTCCAAGGAGGAGCTGCAGTCGTTCAACGAAGAGCTGCAGACGGTCAACAGCCAGCTTCAACACAAGAATCAGGA
>CAYWVA010000567.1:0-1875 GCA_964461545.1 uncultured Rhizobiaceae bacterium
CTGTGCGGCGCGCATGAACTGCTGATCGAGGCCGCCCAGCGGCGAACCGCGATAGCCGGTGACATAGCCGGCGGTGTTCAATCCTTCGGCCTCGTCGCGGGCCTTCTGCATCAGCGCCAGACGCACGATGGCCTGAGTGCCGGTGAGCAATACCCGGCGCTGGCCGAGATCATATTTGTCATCGAGGCCGACAGCGTGCGTCATTGACCATCCTTCGGGGCAAGCCGGCACCGGGCGTGAGCCCGATTGAAACGCCGGCCCTTCCAAGCGACGCGAAATCCAGGGGCGAAACTGGCACAGACGCAAGGCGGAGACAACCCGATGGGCCGCCTTTGGCGGTGTCGCCGTGGCGTACAAAGTCGCAAGTCTAGCGGCAGGACGGGCTCGCAGCCGTGAGGTGAAGGCTGAGCGTGTGCACCAGAAGAATGCGAGCGAACCTAGCGCCGGCCAAATGCAGCATAGATGTTGTGGCCTGTCGCGTCCGGCTCGAGGTCGGCTGCGGGGCTCAATTCCAGAAGCTGGGCAAGCTTGGCCCGGGCGCGGCTGACCCGGCTCTTGATGGTGCCCACCGCCACGCCACAGATTTCCGCCGCCTCCTCATAGGCAAACCCTGAAGCACCGACCAGGATGAGCGCCTCGCGCTGATCGTCAGGAAGCTCAAGCAATGCGCGCTTGAAATCCACCATGTCCATGTGGCCGTCCTGCTCGGGATGCACCGACAAGCCTGCCGACAAGCTGCCGTCGGCATCTTCCACCTCGCGCCGCTTCTTGCGCATCTCGGAATAGAAGTGATTGCGCAGGATCGTGAACAGCCAGGCGCGCAGATTGGTGCCCTGCTGGAAGGTATCGAAGTTGGTCCAGGCCTTGACCAGCGTCTCCTGCACCAGGTCGTCGGCAACGTCGACATTTCCGGTCAGCGACAGTGCAAAGGCACGCAAGCCCGGGACCGCCGCCAGCAATTCGTCGCGCAAAGCCGGTGATACCGTCATCGTTTCTGCGGCTCCGCCGCCTCAAGCTGCTTCAGCAGATCCCGGAACTTGTCAGGAACCGGTTCCTTGACGACCTCATCGTAGGTGGCCTTGAGCATGCGACCGATGTGCTTGCGGGCTTCGGCGCTCAGCCCTATGTCGCCCCCCGCCTGCGGCCTTTGCGGCCGCTTTGCCCTCTCGTCTGTCATGAAATCTCCTCACTGCACCCGCCCGCCGTCGACGAACACGTGCCCCTTCCCTTGCAATCCGATCCTGCTGTAACACATTTGACTTTAAGGACGTTCCCTGGGGCGGGAAAAAAAGTTGCATCCGGCCGGAACTTTGCCGCGACCAGAACGTTGCCTAAAGTCAGGGTTGGACGCGGGACTCCGCGATCGGAGAACTGCGCAAAGAGGGTAAATAATGGCTATTTCCGAGCAGATTGCACCTCATCTGCCGTATCTGCGGCGCTATGCGCGGGCCCTAACCGGGCGGCAGACCAGCGGCGATGCCTACGTCGTAGAGCTTCTGGAGGCACTGATCGCCGATCCATCCATCATCCGCGGCGATCTCCACCCGCGCTTGGCGCTCTACAGTACGTTTACGAAACTTTGGAGTTCGGTGCGGCTCAACAACGCCCCGCCGGTGCCGGCTGATCCCGACCAGCCGCCGGTCGATCAGAGGCTGGCGGAGCTGTCGCCCTTGCCTCGCCAGGCATTCCTGCTGCACACCGTTGAGGACTTCTCGCTCGACGAGGTGGCAACCATACTCGGCATCACCAAGGCCAAGGCGGCAGCGCTCATCGAGGAGGCGAACCGGACATTCGCCGAGCAGGTGGCGACCGACGTGCTCATCATCGAGGACGAGCCGATCATCGCCATGGACCTCGAGCAGATCGTGACATCGC
>CAYWVA010000568.1:0-1874 GCA_964461545.1 uncultured Rhizobiaceae bacterium
GCCAGCGCCGCCATGCCGTCGGCGACGGAGACCGCGGCGCCCGACGAGGAGCCGCCGGGGATGCGGCGGCTGGCGCGGTCCCACACTGAACACGGTTCGCCGTAATGGGCGTTGAGGCCCACCCCGGAATAGGCGAACTCGGTCATGTTGGTGCGCCCGACGGAGATAAAGCCCAGGGCCTTGAGGCGGCGAACGGCGGGTGCGTCAACGTTCGCCGGTGGAGCCTCGGCGAGAATAACCGAGCCTGCCCGCGTCACCTCGCCCGCCTCGTCGAATAAATCCTTGACCGACATCGGGATGCCGGCCCAGCGCGAGGGCTGGCGGCCGGATTTGCGCAAGCCATCGAGGAAATCGGCCGTGGCACGGGCGGTCTCGGCGTGGACGGTGAGGAAGGTGCGGGCGCCCTCACCCGCCGCATCGGCGATGCGGTCAAGGCAATGCTCGACAAGTTTGCGCGCCGTGGTGCGCCCCTCCTCCAGATCGCCCGCCATAGCCTCGATGGTTTGCACCGCTGTCACGTCCTCGGCGTTTCAGGTCCCGGTCTTGCCGGGGACGAGCCGGTCAGCGAGCCCGAGCACCTCTGCGGCGGCCGCATCCAGCATGGCAGAATCGCGCGAGCGCACAACCACAGTGGCGCAGAACCGACTGTCGACCTGGCGCGGATAACAGCCGATCATCACCGATCGATAGCGCTCCTGGATGTCTTTCAGTGGTCCGGCGATATCGCCCTCAGCGGCGTCGATCTCGACGCTCGCCGACAGCATCGGGCTGCCCGGCTCGATCATCCCCGCCACCGCTTCGAGCATCGCCGTCATGACCTTGGGAATGCCGGCCATGACAAACACGTTGCCGATGCGGAACCCTGGCGCACGCGACACGGGATTGGCGATCATCACGGCGCCTTGAGGCATCCGGGCCATGCGCATGCGCGCCTCGTTGGGCTCGCGCCCGACTTCGGCAAAGTATTCCTGGAGCAGGCGCACAGCCTCCGGGTGATGCCCGATCGGCACGCCGAAGGCTCGTGCCACCGCATCGGCGGTGATATCATCGTGGGTGGGGCCGATGCCGCCGGTGGTGAAGACGTAGCCGTAGCGCGCCCGCAGGGCGTTGACGGCGGCGACGATTTCGGCCTCGTCGTCTGAAACCACGCGGGCTTCCCGCAGGTCCAGCCCCATGGCGCCCGCCCACTCGGCGATGATGGCCAGATTGCTGTCCTTTGTCCGGCCGCTGAGGATCTCATCGCCGATAATGAGCACCGCGGCCGTCGGGGCTTGCGAGTTGCCGGTCACCGCCGGACCGCATGTCTGGCGAATGCTCTCATGCTAAAGTCAGCCTTCGGCGGGCTTGGCCTTCTTTTTCGCGGCGGGTTTCTTCGGCTTCTTGGCCGGCGCGGCCTCGGGGACTGCCGCTGCATGTTCATGGTCGTGGTCATGCCCATGGTCGTGGTCATGCCCATGATCGTGGTCGTGCCCATGATCGTGGTCGTGCCCATGGTCGTGGTCGTGCCCATGGTCGGCCTCTTCCCGGTCGAGGTCTTCAAGCGCCTTGGCAAGCTCTTCGCGGGTCACGGTCTTGTCGCTCACCTTGGCGCCGGCGATCACATGGTCGATCACCTTCTGCTCGAAGATCGGCCCGCGCAGCTCCATCATGGCATTCGGGGTCTTGCGGTAGAACTCATAAACCTCGCGCTCCTGGCCGGGAAACTGCCTGGCGCGCTCCAGCAGGGCGCGCTCGATCTCGTCATCGGCCACGGTGATTGCCGCCTGTTCGCCGACGGTGCCCAGAACGAGTCCGAGCCTGACGCGCCGCTCGGCGATCTTGCGATACTCCTCGCGCGCCGCCTCTTCGGTCGTGTTCTCCTGCTCGAAGGTCTT
>CAYWVA010000569.1:0-1871 GCA_964461545.1 uncultured Rhizobiaceae bacterium
TCGGTGAAGCGGTAGCCGCCGGCGCTGTAGACCATGGTGTTGGTCTGATAGCCGATGGGTGTTGCAAAGCTCGCCGAGGCCGCAAACATCACCGCCACGACAAATGGCCGCGGATCGTAGCCCAGGCTGGCGGCGAGTGCGATCACAATGGGAGTAAGGATGACGGCCACCCCGTTGTTGGTGATGGTCTCGGTCATCAGGCTCGCAAGGACATAGACGGAAGCAAGCATCAGGGTGGGTGGCAGGTCAGCGAGGAACGGGACGACCGCGCCGACGACGAGGACGACGGCACCGGTGTCGATCATCGCCTGGCTGAGGGCCAGCATGGCAAAGATGAGAACCAGGATACGCCCATCCAGGGACTGGTAGGCTTCTTCCGTGTCGATGCAGCGCGTCAGGATGACGATGGCCACGCCAATCACGGCGAGCGCAGCAATCGGCATCACCTCGAAAGCCGCCAGCACCATGATGGCCGCCACCACTGCAAGCACCAGCGGCGCCTTGCTGCGGCGGTAAGCGCGCTCGGTCGGCTCCGACAGATTGATGACGCCGAGGTCTTCCGACAGGCGCTGAATGCCCTCAGCGGCGCCCTCGAACAGCAGCGCGTCGCCGGCCACCAGCGTGACATTGTCGAGATTGGTGCCGAGATTCTGGCCGGCGCGGTGGATGGCCAGGAGATAGACGCCATAGCGGCGATGCAGCCTCAGCTTGGCGACAAGGCGGCCGATCATCCGCGAGCTTGGGCCGACCAGGCCTTCTGCGACAATGGTTTCGCGCGAGCCGATAGGCTCGAAATCCTGGGCTCCGGGGAGATCGACCTCGGCCTCTTCGCGCAGCGACATGATCTCGCTGACGGAAGTCCTGAGCAGCACCCGATCGCCCGCCTCCAGCTCAAGATCGGGCAGCTTGCGGCGCAGCGAATTGTCGCCGCGGATGACGTCGATGGCGCGGCCTTCGGCGCGCTGGAATACCGTCACCTCGCCGACCTTCTGGCCGATCAGGGGCGAGCCGTGCGGGATCATGACCTCGGCGAGAAAGTGCGGCCGCTTGCCGCCTTGAAGCAGGGCCTGGAAGCTTTCCCGATCCGGCAGGATGCGCTGGCCAATCAGCGCCATGTAGGCAATCCCCACAATGCCGACGGCGACCCCGAGGCCGGTGATCTCGAACATGCCGAACGGCGCCAGCCCCTGGGCGCGGGCGACGCCATCGACCAGGAGGTTGGTGGATGTGCCGATCAGAGTGCAGGTGCCGCCCAGGATTGCGGCATAAGAAATCGGAATCAGGAACTTGGAGGCGGGCCTGCCGAGCTGCCGTGCCAGCCCGATCACCACCGGGATCATCACCAGGACGACCGGCGTGTTGTTAATGAAGGCGGAGGCGGCCGTCACGCCTGCCAGGAGAAAGACGAGTGCGGCCCCTGGAGCCCGTACCGCCAGCCGCGAGGCGGCGGTTCCGAAAGCCTCGATGACGCCGGTGCGCATCAGCGCGCCGGAAAGGATGAACATGGCAGCGACCGTTACGGGAGCGTGGTTGCTGATGGCCGACAGGAGCCCCGCCGTGTCGAGGAGCCCCAGTGCCAGGAGCACTGCGACCCCGCCTAGAGCCACCGCATCAGGCGGAAAGCGCTCCCAGATGAAGGCGGCAAAGACGCCAGCGACAATGAAGAGGACGAGGGGCGCGGACAGGGCGTGATCCACTCCTAGAAGCATGCTCGCCTCTCAGCCCAAGATCCATGTAATCAGCACTCATCGACAGTATTCTATTCGACAAGCAAGCGAATGGCTCTAACTATTCCTCCTCACCGATAGATAGCCGCTTTGGTGTACGAACTGGCGAGGACGAGGCCGCCACACCGTGAGGCGAAGCTCCGA